>JAKDNC010000439.1 GCA_030452025.1 Nocardioides sp.
GCCAGCCAGACCGGGAACCGGCGACGTCGGGTGGTCATGTGCGGGTCGCCCTGACCCGGCCCCAGCGCTCGCGCAGTCCCCAGCTGGTGACGCGCTTGAGCGACTCAGCGGCGACCTTGCCGGTCATCTTGGAGTCGCCCCTCTCCCGCTCGATGAACTCGATCGGGACCTCCCGGATCCTCAGCCCGGCCTGCAGGGTGCGCCAAGCCATGTCCGTCTGGAAGACGTAACCGGTCGACTCGACCGAGTCGATGTCGATCGCCTCGAGAGCCTGCCGGCGGAAGGTGCGGTAGCCAGCGGTGGCGTCCTTGATCTTCACACCAAGCAGCATACGGACGTAGAGGTTGCCGCCGCGCGAGAGAAGGAGGCGTGACTTCGGCCAGTTCACCACCGAACCGCCGGGTACGTAGCGCGAACCAATCACGAGATCGGCGTCCGCGAGCGCGTCCAGCAGACGATGCAGCTGCTCGGGCTGGTGGGAGCCGTCGGCGTCCATCTCGCCGATCACGTCGTAGCCCATGTCCAGCGCGACCCGGAAGCCGTGGATGTACGCCGCCCCCAGGCCGGCCTTCTTGCTGCGATGCAGGACGGTGACCTGATCGTCCTCCGCGGCGAGCCTGTCGGCGATGTCGCCGGTGCCGTCGGGTGAGTTGTCATCCACGATCATCACGTCGACGCCGGGCTGGGCCGTGCGGAGCCGGCCGACGATCCACTCGAGGTTGAGCGACTCGTCGTACGTCGGTATCACCATCACCACGCGACCGAGATCGCCGTACCTCACGATTCCTCCCCCTGCTTCTCCCAACGTTGCGACTGCAGACGATACGACAGAATCGCCCACGCGCATGCAGCGAGGCCCAGGAGCACCGAGAGTCGTCCGACCCAGGGGCCGATCCGCATCGCCAACGTGATTTCCGAGCTCAGCTCGACCTTCTGGACGAGCGTGTTCCGGGTGCGTGGCTCGATGGCCGAGATCACGTCCCCGTCGGGACCGATCACGCCACTTCGGCCGTTGACTGCCGCGACTGCAACGGTGCGCCCGGTCTCCAGGGCACGCACCCGGCTGATCGCGAACTGCTGCTCGATCTGCCCGGTGTGGATGAACATGGCATTCGACGTCTGCACGACGAGAAGCCGCCCGCCGCGGGTCACCTGGTCGATGATCGTGTCGTCGTAGGAGATGTCGAAGCAGATGACGTCGGCGATCTCAGTGTCCGCGATCCGGAGCGGCTCGCGGCGGGTGCCGCTGAGCATGTCGCGCGGGATCTGCTCGAGCCGGCCGAAGCTGAACTTCCCGAAGAAGTCGCGGTAGGGGATGTACTCACCGAACGGCACCGGATGCCTCTTGGTGTACCTGTCCCCCGCCCCTGTCTCCGGGTCGTAGACGATTCCCTGGTTCAACACCTTCGTATCGTCGGCGGGATCGACGATTGCGCCGACCAGGATCGGCACCCCGATCGCGGCCGACGTCGCGACCAGCGACTCGTGCACCGCCGCGTCGCGGAACGGGTCGACGGCGGTGGAGTTCTCGGGCCAGAGCACGAAGTCAGGCTCGGGTTCGCGTCCCGCCGCCACTTCGGCGGCGAGCTCCCGGGTCGCGCTCATGTGGCTCGCGGTGACCTCGCGGTGGTAGGCGATCAGGTCTTCTCCCGAGCCGGGGACGTTGCCCTGCACCACTGCCACCGTGCGCTTGCCATCGCTCTGGGCGTGCACCGGGATCAACCACGGCAGGATGACGGTGCCCGCCGTGAGCGCCAAGGTCGCTGCCGCCAGCATCCGCCTCTGGGGCAGCTCCAGCAGGCCCCACAGCACACAGCCACTGGTCAGCACGATCAACAAGCTGACTCCGTTGGCGCCCACCCAGGGCAGCCATCGCTCGAAGGGGGTGTCGATCGACGCGAAGGCCAACCGCCCCCAGGTCAGGCCGCTCATCGGCCAGTCCCCCCGGAACGTCTCGACGCCCACCCAGACGCAGGCCGACCACAGTGGCCACAGACGCAGCCGCGAGACTGCGGCCAGGCCGGCGCCCGCGAGGGCAAAGTAAAGGGCTTCGAAGAGCGAGAGCGCGAGCCAGGCGTCCGTGCCGATCACGCGCAGCCAGAAGAGCAGGGCAGCCATGTTGCCGATCCCGAAGCATGCACCCATGATGGCACCGCCCCGGATCGAGCGTCCCCGCACGCACCAGAGCAGGACGGCGATGGCCACCGGCATCAGGATGACGAATCCGAGTGGTTCGAAGGCCAGTCCGAGGCCGATCCCGCTGAGCAGGGTCAACAGCAGGCGGAGTGGCACGCCGAAAGGCTACCCGCGGCTGCTTCATGCAGTCGCGGGCGGGACCACGAACCCTTCGGACCAACCCACGGACGACTGGCTGTGGCCAATGGGCTGTTGTCTACGGAGCTCGTGGCCCGCCCGCATCCACTCTCGAGCCGCGGACCGTACTCCGCGAGCCGTCTCGGCGGGGTTCGTGGTGCTCGACCCTCCTAGACGGCCACCTGGAGACCGGTCCGCCAGCACGATCTGCATGAGCGGACTCCGGCACCATTCAACATCCAGCGGGTCCCTGTCAACATCACCCTGACCTGCCGGTTCGCGTGTTTCTGCAGGTCAGCGACGTGCGTTTTCCGCGGGAATGGGAGGAACAATTTTCGGCTGTCCGGCGTGTTGTTCCCGACGCGCCGGGGGCGGCCTGGTCAGGCTCCCAGGTCGGGCACCACGACGGTGCCGGTGGCCTCGGTGGCCAGGATCGGTTCGGAGAGTACGTCGGCTGCTCCCGGCTGCGCCTCGGTGGCGGCGCCGCGAGCCACGACGTACACGCTGAAAGCCAACTTCCGGGAGCGGCGACCGGCCCCCACCAGCTCCGCGCGGACCTCGAGCATGTCGCCGGCGCGCACCGGGGCCCGGAACTGGACATCGGAGTACGACGCGAACAGCCCCTCGTCGCCGTCGGTGGTCATGCACATCTCTGTGGCCACATCGCCGAAGAGGCCCAGGGAGTAGGCGCCGTCGACGAGATTCCCGGCGTAGTGGGCATGGGCGTAGGGGACGTATCGGCGATGGGTGATCGTTGTGCCGATCAAAGGTGGTCCCTGGTTTCTCGCGCTACCTCCGTGGGGGCTCCTCGGGCTCATGCGGTGTCCTCTCTGCACGAGACCTGCGGTGCCTCACTGCGGCAGCCCTCGTCCCTCGCGCTACCTCCGTGGGGGCTCCTCGGGCTCATGCGGCGCTCCTGTTGGTGATTCGGTGGATCATGAAGCTGGCGACCTCACCCGGAGTCGTGCCCCGCGAGAAGACCCGGTCGACGCCGAGGTCCGCGGCAGCGCCCTCGTCGAACCGGGGGCCGCCGACGATCAGCAGCGGTCGCTTGTCGGACGGGTAGGACTCCCGGAATGCGGCCGACATCTCGCGGGTGTTGAGGATGTGCGCGTCGCGCTGGGTGACCACCTGGGAGACCAGCACCGCATCGGCCTTCTCCTGACGTGCACGCTCGACCAGGGTCGGGACGGAGACCTGCGCACCGAGATTGACCACTTTGATCTCGCGGTAGTACTCCAGCCCCTTCTCCCCCGCGAACCCCTTGATGTTCAGGATCGCG
>JAKDNC010000440.1 GCA_030452025.1 Nocardioides sp.
GAGGCACCTCCCGGCTGGAGCGGACTGTACGACGCGGGGCAGCACCTCGTGATCTCGCACCAGATCGCCGGCCAGCGGATCGAGCGCTGTTACACGATCGCCTCGCCGCCCACCCGGTCGGGAACCCTGACGATCACCATCAAGCGCCACCCTGACGGCGTGCTCTCCAACTGGCTGCACGACACCCTCCGCCCGGGCGACCGGATGCGGGCGCGGGGACCGTACGGCGAGTTCAGCCTCCGCGCGCACCCCGGAGAGAGGCTCCTCTTCCTGGCCGCCGGCAGCGGTCTCACCCCGGCGATGTCGATGATGCGCACGCTCGCCGACACCGGCAGCGAGGTCGACGTGGCCTTCGCCTACAGCGCCCGGACTCCGGCCGACATCATCTTCCGCCGCGAGCTGGCGGCACTCCCCGAGCAGGGGCTGCGGATTCGCTCCGCGATCATGTGCGAGGAGGATGCGCCCGGCGAGCACTGGGACGGCCCCAAGGGACGCCTCAGCCCCGAGCTGCTGGCCTGGCTCGTGCCCGACCTGGCCTCACGGGAGGTGTTCCTGTGCGGTCCTCCGGGCTACATGGGCGCGGCGATCGGAATCCTCGACGGTTTGGGCCTCGCCCCGGACCGGATCCATCAGGAGAGCTTCGACCTCGGCGCGGTTGCCGGCCCGTTCGCCGATGTGGATCCGGCCTCGGCCGTGGAGTCGCGGCCGGTCCGGATCGAGCTGCGGTTGAGCGGAACACAGATCACCTGCCCGGCCGACAGCACCGTGCTCGACGCGGTCCTCGACGCCGGGGTGATCCTGCAGTCGTCGTGTCGCCAGGGGCTCTGCGGGACCTGCAAGCTCACCCTGCTCGAGGGTGAGGTCGACATGCGCCACCAGGGCGGAATCCGACCCCGCGAGATCGGCCGCGGGATGTTCCTCCCGTGCTGCTCACGACCCCTGGGCGACCTGGTGCTGGAGGCCTGACCCGCTCGGCTCAGCTGCGGGGAGGTGCAGGGCCCGGGACTTCCCGGCCGAAACTGGCACCTACCGGCCGATCTTTCGGCCGGGGAGTGCCGGGATCCCCGGGTAGCCGGGGAAACCGGCACCAGGAAAGCCACCCTCACATCACTGCGCACAACCGCAGCGCGTCGTACGTGGCCGCATGGATGTTGCGGCTGCACACCGCGTCCCCGATCCGGAACAGCTGGTAAGTCCCGGTCGGGTTGGTCCGTACCTCCTGGGGCCGCCCCTCCAACAGCGCCGGCTGGGAGACCTCCCCGAGGTTCACCGACCCGGGCACCAGCGAGAAGTAGAGCTCGTCGTTGGCCACGGTCCCGTGCTCGACGACCACCGCGTCGACGGTCCTCGACCAGGTGCGCGCGGTGTAGTCGCTGCCGAGCTCGGCGACCAGGCCACCGCCCGCAGCTCGCACGACCGAGCGCAGCCGGGTGGCCAGCGTGATCCGCACATCGTGGTCGCCGAACGCGGCCAGGTAGCCCGGCGAGTTCATCCCGCCAACGCCCACACCGACGGTGCGCTCGGGAGTGACCAACTCGACCGCGCATCCCCGACCGGCAAGCAGCTCGACGACACCGAGGGCCGCCTCGTTGCCGTTGTCGTCGTGGACGAGCACCGACCCTTTGGGATGCCGGTCGCCGGCCAGCACGTCCCAGGTGTCGAGCACCAGCTCGCGGCCCACCCCGAGGACACCAGTGTTGGGCAGGCCGCCGGTGGCAATGATGACGACGTCCGGGTCGAGGGCGCGTACGTCGTCCGGGTCAGCGTAGGTGCCGAGCCGGAGGTCGACGCCCAGCACCTTCGCCTCGGCGACCCGCCAGTCGATGATGCCGATCAGGTCGCGGCGACGGGGTGCGGCCGAGGCGAGCAGCACCTGCCCTCCGGGCTGGTCGTTGGCCTCGAGCACGGTCACCTCATGTCCACGCTCGGCCAGCACCCGTGCCGCTTCAAGGCCGGCGACCCCGGCGCCGACCACGACCGCGCGGCGGCCGCGTCGCGCGGCAGGCTGGATGACCTGTGGCAGCGACAGCTCGCGTCCGGTGGCGGGGTTGTGAATGCACTTGGCGTCCCCGGACTCATAGATCGAGTCGAGGCAGTAGTTGGCGCCCACGCAGGGCCGGATCCGGTCGGTCTCCCCACGGGCGACCTTGGCGACCAGGTGCGGGTCCGCGATCTGGGGTCGGGTCAGGCCGACCAGGTCGACCATGCCCGAGGTCAACGCGTGCCGCGCGGTGGAGACGTCGGAGATCATCGCCGCGTGCATCACCGGGATCCGCACCCGCTCCCGGATCTGACCGGCGAACTCGAGGTGCGGCGCAGTCCGACCGCCCATCGACGGGATGACCCTGGCCAGCGTCGCGTCGGAGTCGATGGTGCCGCGGATGACCGACAGCAGATCGATCCCGGCATCGGTGAACTCCTCGACCGCGGCGACGGCCTCCTCGGTGCCCATGCCGCCGACCAGGCACTCGTCCATGCTCATCCGCATGCCGAGGACGAACTCGTCGCCGACGGCCTCGCGCACGGCGCGGACCACACGCAGCCCGAAGGTACGCCGCTTGGCCGCGCTGCCGCCGTACTCGTCATCGCGGAAGTTGGTCGCCGGGGAGCGGCCCCCGGCGCTGAGGTGGCCGTAGGCCCCGCACTCGCTGCCGTCGAGGCCGCCGGCGAGGCCGCGCCGGGCGGCGGCGACGTAGTCCTCGATGATCCGGTCGAGATCCCAGGCCTCGGCGACCTTGGGAAACGAGCGGTGCGCAGGCTCACGCAGGTTGCTGGGGTAGACCAGTGGAAGCCAGTCGCCGGAGAAGTTGCTGGAGCGGCGGCCGAGGTGGGTCAGCTGGATCATCACCGCAGCGCCAGCGTCGTGCACCTCGTCGGTGAGCGCGCGCAGCCACGGGACGACCTCGTCGCGGTAGGTGAGGATGTTGCCGAAGGCGGGCGGACTGTCCGGGGAGACGACGGCGGAGCCGCCGATCATGGTGAGGCCGACGCCGCCACGGGCCTTCTCGACGTGGTAGCGCCGGTAGCGCTCCTTGGGCATCCCGTCCTCGGTGTACGCCGGCTCGTGGGAGGTGCTCACGACACGGTTGCGCAGTTGGAGGTGGCCGAGCTGGTAGGGCTCGAGCAACGGGTCGATCCGCGCTCTCCCCTGCGCCCGGCCGCCTGTGGGGGCCACCTCGCGCGACACCTCGGTGGAGCTGGTCATGCCTCCAGTGTCGACACGAAGACCGTTGAGCACCATCTCACAGTTGCGCGCGCTAACGTGCAATGATCTTGCATGCTCGATCCCCGTCTCCAGGCATTGCGACTCGTGGCACAGCACGGCACCGTCACCGCTGCTGCGGCCGCCTCGCACTACACCCCATCGGCGGTTTCGGCGCAGCTGCGTTCGCTGGCGCACGAGGTCGGTACGCCGCTGATGGAGCGCCAGGGCCGGGGGATCCGGCTGACCGAGGCGGCGATGGTGCTCATCGAGCACGCCGACGAGGTGGCATCCGGGTGGGAGGAGGCGCGAGCCCGGGCGGCGTCACTGGCCGGACCGCGCGGCGGGCGTCTCACCCTGTGTGGCTTCTCGACCGCGGCTGCCACGCTC
>JAKDNC010000441.1 GCA_030452025.1 Nocardioides sp.
ACGGATGAGGATCTACACCATCGGCTTCACCAAGAAGTCCGCCAGCACGTTCTTCGGGCTCCTTCAGAAGTCAGGTGCCAAGCGGTTGGTCGACGTTCGCCTGAACAACGTCTCGCAGTTGGCCGGCTTCGCGAAGCGCGACGATCTCGCTTACTTCCTGGCCGAGATCTGCGAAATGGACTATCGCCACGAGCTTCAACTCGCGCCGACGAAGTCCATGCTCGATGACTACAAGAAGCATGGTGCTCGTTGGGACGACTACGAGCAGTGGTTCATCGACTTGATCACCGAGCGACAGATCGAGGATCGAATCTCGCCGAGTCTCCTCGACAACTCAGTGCTGCTGTGTAGCGAGGCCACTGCCCATCACTGCCATCGCAGGTTGGTTGCGGAGTACCTCGCCTCTCGCTGGGACAACGTCACGGTCGAGCACCTCTGAGCCGGGCGGCGTGTGGCAAAAATGTGGCAGGACGACACAGAGGGACCATCGGCCATCAGCAACGAAAACCACGTTTGCGCAAGTCAGTCGCACAATGTCGTCAATGACCACCAGCAGCCGCTGAGTGTGACGACGTACCCCTGGTACTACTGATCTGCCGAAGGTGGCCTAGCGCCTAGGGGAGGATCCGTCCGGAGACCCGGCCAGCAACTTTCATCGGTGTTCGATCGGCGTCTCACGCCGCCATCGCAGCAGCCAGCATGGCCACGAGTTCATCCACATAACGTTGATGGCCCAAGGGTTGGCGGGGACGACGTTCAAGGGCTCGGGCACGTCCCGCCAAACTTGCGGTCAGAAAGGTGACCAGCGAGGCCAGACGCTCGCGCGTTGCGACCTTGTCCAGGCCCGGCTGGATGAGTCGTTCAAGCTGGGCCAGCTGGCCTGCCAGAATCGTGTTCTGCATGCCGAGTGCTGGTCGTCCGCTGCGCACCCCTGAGTGGTACGCCAGTTGCTCCATGATCCGCAGGAAGTCACGGCCCTCGGGCGTCTTCAGCAGGCGGGCGGTCGGAACGACAATCATGCGCACCACTTCGACCAGGTGGTTGTCGGGTGATCCTTCCCCGGACCGCGATCTGTCTGCCTCCATGAGCGACATGTGCTTCTCGACGATGGCCGTCAGCAGACCGTCCCGAGACCCGAAGTGGTAGCTGACCGCGGCGTCGTTGGCCTGCTCTGCGTCTCGCACAACGTCCCGGAGTCGCGCACCGGCGACGCCATCTCGGGCGAAGCGATGCTCGCCGGCTCGGATGAGCTGTTCTCGGGTTCGGGTTGCATCGCGGGCCATGTCCAAGCACACTAACAGGACCGGTTATTAACAAAGGCGGTTAAATGACTCTGAGCTATGACCCTCTGGACGAAGCGTTCCTGGCGAACCCGTACCCGACGTACGCACTGCTGCGCGATCAGGATCCGGTGCACCACCACGCGGCGACCGATGAGGTTCCCGAGCTGTGGGCACTCTCCCGGTTCGCCGACATCTGGGAATCGGTTCGCACGCCGGGTGACTTCTCCTCGGCGCAGGGCCTCACCTTCTACCCCGACGAGATTGGACAACTCGGGCTGCCGCCGAACCTGGTGATGCTCGACCCCCCCGTCCAGACACGACTGCGGGCACTGATCGGTCGCGGCTTCACGCCCAAGCGGGTCGAGCAGTTGGAAGGCACGATCCGTGAGTTCGTGCGTCGTCAACTGCTCAGCATCGGGGAGCGCGCGGGCGAGGGAGAGCGAGTGGATCTGCACCAGGAGTTCTCCAGCACGATCCCGACCTTCATGCTCGCGGAGCTCTTCGGTGTCGCTGAGGAGGACCGTCTCCGCTTCGGGCCGTGGGTGCACGCACTCACCGCGATCCAGAACGACGGCTTCCGCATCGGTCAACTCGACGGCAAGGGTGCGGTCGCCGAGCTGCTCACCTATTTCACCGAACAGATCGCATCTCGGCGCCAGTCCCCATCAGATGATCTGCTCGGTTCGTTGGTCGCCGCGGAGCTCGACGGAGAGCGACTCTCCGACTGGGACATCCTCGGATTCTGTTTCGTGGTGGTTGCCGGCGGCAGTGACACCACAGCCTCGCTCATCTCGCACGGGATCGCACTGCTCAGTGAGCGTCCTGACCAACGCGAGCTGTTGGTGAAGGACCCGACGCTGATCTCCAACGCCCTCATCGAGTTCCTCCGCCTCGAGTCCTCCGTGCAAGGGCTGTGCCGTACGACGACCCGGGATGTGACCCTGCACGACACGACAATCCCGGCGGGGCAGAAGGTGATGATGCTCTACGGATCGGCCAACCGCGACCCGAGGGAGTTCGGCGACAGTGCCGACGTGCTCGACGTGCGTCGAACGATCCCCCGTCACCTTGCTTTCAGCAGCGGACCACACTTCTGCATCGGCAGTCATCTTGCCCGGCTCCAGGCCAAGATCGCTTTTGAAGAGCTTCTCGCCCTTCACCCGCACGTGAGCGTCGACACCGCGGCCGGTGAGCGTCACCGCTCACCCTTCGTCCGTGGCTGGGTGAGCCTTCCGGCAGGAAACTTCTCCACTCCCGATGGGCCGGCAGCGGGCTGAGGGCGACCGAGATCCATGTCCGAGCGCATGGCCCAAGCGTGCCTGCGACCACAACCAACGAAGGGAAGACCAGTGTCCACGATCTCGCGTCCACTCACGCTTCCAGATGTCCTGGAACAGATGGCCGATTCGGTCCCCGCCCGTCTCGCGGTCGTCTCCGCGCAACGAAACCTGACCTACTCGGAGCTGGACGAGCGCGCGAACCGGCTGGCCAACCACCTGCTCTCGCTCGGGGTCAAGCGCGGTGACAACGTCGCAGTCCACGCCTACAACGGTCTCGAATGGGTGGACGCGTTCTTCGCCTGCCCGAAGATCGGCGCAGTAGCGATCAACGTGAACTACAAATACCTGCGTGACGAACTCATCCACCTCTATCAGAACAGTGGATCAGTCGCAGCGATCGTGGGGCCGACCTTCGTTGACGCGGTCGCCGAGGTCAGGGCCGAACTCCCCGGGCTCGAGCACGTTCTGGTGATCGGAGAGGAGTACGACGCCTCAGTTGCCGCAGCCTCTCCTGATCGCCCGCAGGTGGAGCGCAGCCCTGACGACCGATACATCATCTACACCGGCGGCACCACAGGCAGACCCAAGGGTGTGGTCTGGCGCCAGGAAGACATCATCAAGAGCGCCCTGTCCGCACTGAGGTTCGGGGTCCCGGTGGAGTCCGTGGAAGGACTGGGCGAAGATGCACAGAAGAACGAGAGTCCAGTTCGTCTCTCGACCTGTGGCCCGATGATGCACGGCGGCAGTCAATGGATCCTTGGCAACTGTCTGGTCGCTGGCTCGACGTTCGTGCTGTACACCGAGCCAAGCTTCGACCCTCACAAGATGCTCGATCTGGCCGCCAGTGCGAAGGTTCAGATGTTGGCGGTCCTGGGTGACGCAATGGCTCGCCCCATTGCCGAGGCGCTGCTGGCCGAGCCGGATCGCTGGGACACGAGTGAGCTGTTCGCGATCTCCAACGGCGCCGCACCGCTGTCGACTCCGGTGCGCGAGCAGCTTCGCGCGGCGCTGCCGGG
>JAKDNC010000442.1 GCA_030452025.1 Nocardioides sp.
GGGGGGGGGGGGGGGGGGGGTCCCCGTGGGGGTCGTTTACTCCCGCGCCCCCCCCCACTAACGCGACGCCTTTTTAAGGCCTACCCCACCCCGGCGTTCGAAGGCGACTACCGGGGCTCAAGCGCGAGCAAGCTCTCACGTTCCAGTCCCTCGTCCGAGAGAAGATCGCGCTGGCGTGTGATGCCCACGCCCAGGACCCGACCACGCCGTGGCCTGCCTCGTTGCGCGTCCGGTCGGTCCGGTCGGTCCGGTCAGCTCCGGGCATTCTGGAAATGACCTGGTCGTTCGCCAGCCCGGACGGGCGTGCGACCTTCGAGCTGGTCACCGTCCGTGGTGAGTTGCGGTGGCGGCGCGTCAGCGATCACCATGCCCTCGAAAACCCATAACGCGCTGACTGGTGGCCGATCCCGCACTGGTCACTCCCGCGTGAGGATCCTTCAATGAGCCAGGCGTTGCAGGAGGAGGTGGGCAGTTTGTTGCCCGCAGTGGGGCGACCGCACCTCCATCCGAGCCAAGCCTGCTGGGCAAGCGACAAAAGTCTATGAACGAGGCTTGGGCGGGTTTGCCGCGAGACCGCGGTCGACCCACAGGCGCAGGGCGCGTTCATCAATCAGGGCGTCGTCGCCGACGTTGACCCAGGAGTCCGAGACTTCGTCGCGCATTGTCATCGGCTCGACATGATCGAGGCGGACCAGCTCGGGAAACGCATCATGCCCGACCTTGACCAGCAGTCCCTGGCCGCTCACGCAGCAGGCCATCCGCCCCTCCACCATGAAGGCCAGGCCGCCGAACATCTTCTTCTCCGCCTCGACCTGGCCGCTGAGCAGATCGCGGACCCGCCCTGCCAGGCGCTCGTCGTATGTCATGCACAGATTCTGATGGGTGCCACCGACACCCTGTCGGACAGGTCAGAGCACAGCGGTCGCACGACGACGGAGTCCTCCGACCTGAGGACACTCATCCCGACGCCACAAGCGCCTCCGACACATCACGCCGATACCGGATGAGGACCGCCGTTCGGGGCTCGGGCATGGTCAGGGGCCCTGGGAGTCGTCATGGTCAAGCTCGAGTTGCGCGGCCGTTGCATGGAGTCGCTTGTCACGCGTCCACAACTTGGCACCAGCTGACAGCCTCGTCGAGGCGAGCAGGTGCGCGTCGACGTATCCGCTGCCGAGGCCGAACAGCTGATGGTGATCGATGAGAGTCATCACCTCGACGTCTGTGGCAACTGTGGTGTGCGGAAGGTTGTGGAGCAGTCCCAGGACCTCGTTGCGGCGCGCGAGGTTGCCCAAGGCAAGTTCCCCCGTCACCCACGGGTGGCCCAGCACCTTGCTGTCCTGGAGGAGGGTGACGAGCTGCGCATCGCTGCTGCGGAGATGGTCGATCCAGGTCGACGTGTCAACGAGGATCACGCGGAAGTGGACTGCCGTCGCGGGACCGGTTTCGCAACGGGCTCACTACCCGCGAGCTGCATGGCGACCGGATAGGGGTCCCCCACCGATGACACCTGGCCCGGACGAAGCGATCATCGACGAGTTCTCGTCCAGGACCGTGAGCACGCGCCGCCGGCCACTCAGGGCACGATCGTTGACCGCGGGCTCATGGCAGCATGACGACATGTCTATGGTCGTCAGAGTTCAAGAGTTCTTCGGAGTCGACAGCCCACGGATCCTCGGTGGCTACCGATCCAGCACAAGAGGAGCGCGACTTCCCACCTGTGACACATGCGGAGCGCTGGTGGCGTACGAGAGCCAGGTGCTACACGCCGATTGGCACGCGCAGACGCAGCGTTAGACACTCCTGCTTGGAGACGTTTCGTAGCGGATCGACGATCGGGATGCGGTACTGGGATCGAGACTGCGGCCTGAAGAAAAGCGCAGTCTCGGAGCCGAGCCCTCGGTCGCTGCGTGGTCAGTGAACGAAGGTCTCTGAACGCAAGATTCCCATGAGCACGATGTCCTCGTACGCGCCGCGGACCCACGCGTGCTGGCGCTGGCGCCCTTCGATGACGAATCCCGCCTTCTCGTAGGCGCGGATCGCGCCGGTGTTCGAGGCGATCGCCTGCAGGTGAATCCGGCGAAGGTTGCAGCGTGAGAATCCGAACTCGACGAGCTGGATGATCGCCGCCGTGCCCAGACCGCGCCCCCGAGCCTCGGGCACCAGGCTGATTCCGACCTCGGCATGGCGGGCGAACGAATCATGCCCGAAAAGCTCGACACTGCCCACGGCCGAGCCGTCGACGTCGACCACGAAGTTCACAGTGTCCTGGGAGGTGTTGCCATCGGTGGCGGCCGCGAGCCGTGCGTCGAACCGTTCCCTGGTCAGAGGGGCCGGTGCCGACGGGTTTCGCTCCTCCCAGGTGTCAAGATCAGCGGCGATGCTGAACAAGACATCGAGGTCGTCGGCCGTACACGCTCGCAGCGAGACGGTGGGCAGCTCGGACATGGATCGACCATAACGGCGGCGTCTCCCATTGAGTCGGGTCCTCCTCGAGATGACCGGAGTGCCTGTACGAGGCAAGCCTGCGCCGATGGGTCGCCGTCAAGCCCATTCCTCGCTGGCGTGGGTCATTTGAGGCATCGGCGGCTAAGGCGTCTTCGAGGTTTGACTTTTCCCACCTGACGGGAAACTTGCGCTCGCCCTCGAAAGCCGCTGTGACGCTCATCTCACAGACATTGGGGTGTAGCCGGCGCCCCGACGAAACGGCGATGGGAGCCAGCAATGACGAACACGGTCCGCGAATACATCGAAGAGCACGCCGACGAGTTGTTTGCCCAGGGGGTCGAAGCGGAGCGGATCGGCAAGCTCACCGACAAGACTGTGCAGCTGCTCAAGGAAGCCGGCGCGATGCGCATGCTCCAGCCGGCCGAATACGGGGGGCTGGAATACCGTCCCCGCGATTTCGCGGAGACGGTGATGCGGCTGGCGTCGCTCGACCCGGCAGCGGGTTGGGTGCTGGGCGTGTGCGGCGTACACCCCTGGCAGCTGGCCTACAACGACAAGCGCGTGCGCGACGAGGTGTGGGGCGATGACAGCAGCATCTGGATGGCCTCGCCCTACATGCCGGGCGGCATGCTGGTGCCCCAGGAAGACGGCACCTACCACTTCAGTGGACGCTGGTCGTTCTCGTCAGGCACCGATCACTGCGAATGGGCGTTCCTGGGCGGAATGCTCGCCAACCCGGACGGGTCGATGGTCCAGCCCCCGCAGATGGTCCACGTCATCGTCCCGATCGGGGACTACGAGATCGTCGATGACTCGTGGGACGTGGTCGGTCTACGCGGGACCGGCAGCAAGGACCTGGTGATCGAGGGCTGCACGGTGCCCGACTACCGCTTCATGACCTGGGAGGACGTCTCGGACGGCGAGGGGCAGGAGCGGTCCGGTCGTACTGAGACGCTCTACAAGATGCCGTGGTCGAGCATGTTCCCGCTGGGCATCACTGCGGCGACAGTTGGCATCTGCGAAGGCCTGCTGAGGCTGGCGCAGGAGTATCAGAGCGACCGCATCGACGCGAACGGCACCGCGGTCAAGGACGACCCCTACACGATGTACCAGTTCGGCGAATTGACGGCC
>JAKDNC010000443.1 GCA_030452025.1 Nocardioides sp.
ATCGTGTCTTCGGGCAGGCCTTCGTCTCGTGCTTCCTGCACGTCCTCGCGGAGCAGGTCGAGCGCTGTGCTAAGCACGAGTGCCTCAGAGCGCAGGGAACCCTCGATCGTGGTGCGCCGGGGGTCGCGGGCCTGCCAGGCGTCGCCGGGTGCGCGTCCACTGATCAGCCAGTCCGTCAACGCGACGCGCGCGGCGCCCCTGTCCTGAATGTCCTTCATCAGGTCGTTCAGCATCTGGTCGTCGCTGTTCATGGTCGTTCCTTTCGAGTCGTTGAGTTGGTCAGTACGGGAGCCGGTCGGCGCCCGTGGGATGTTCGCCGGACGCCATGGACGTCATCCGGACGAGATATGGGTCGAGCGTGTCGATGGGGAGCATCTGGGACGCCCGCTCGGGCCGGCGGGCGTTGTCCCAGTCACCGCGCGAGACGGTGCCGAGCCCCCACTCGCCGAGCCAGTCGAGTCGCTCAGCGATGCTCAACGAGCGGTCGGCGAGTGTGGGGATCGTGGTCACGCCCTGGCGATGCGCCATGACGATGGACATCAGCACAGCGCGCTGCGGGGTACTGATGCGGCGGCCCTTACCGTGCGTGTACTTCAGGTTCCAGTCGCGCCACTCAGCGACGGTGCGCAGGCATCCGGTCTCGGCCATGTCGCGGGCGATCTGGCGAGCGCGCAGGCAGTCCTCGACTCGCTCCCACGGCTGCGTGGCGAAGGTCGCCATCTCCTCAACCGAGCCGTCCGGCAGGGGCACCATCTCGGGTGTCATGGAGGACATAACGGGCTGGCGCTTGAGGTCGTAGTCCATGCTGACCGAGCGCTCGACCCGGGACGGCAGGAAGTCTTTCCGGTCCTCCTTGCGTGACAACTCCTGGAACGAGGGGAACCGCGTGTACCCGTTGGGAACCCGACCTTCCCTGCTCACGACGGAGGCCAGCAACAGCTCGCGGTCCTCGATACTGTCAGGGACAATATCTTTCGGTGCCTTGAGGCCGTTGTGAGCGCATACGCCGCCGAGGTCGAGAGAGACGTTCCCGCGCGTTGTGAAGTTCACCAGGTCGGACTGCGCGTGCTTGGTCTCCCAGATGGACGGGTCCCCGGTCAGGGCAACCCGGGCATCGCCGAGCACCTCTTCCAGACCGTAAAGGTCGAGGGCAGCGACCTCGTCCACGGTGGCGTCCGTGATGAAACCGTCGGTCGTCACCGAGTAGACATCCCTACCGTTCTCGCTCAGCTGGTTCATCGTCGCCAGCAGCTGCGCCCGGACCAGTGACGTGGTGGTGGCCGCGTGGTAGGGGCTGGACACGGCGGAACCGCCGACGTTGTCCATCTCCTGCGCACGTGCATCCCAGGACCGCTGCTCAGCCACGTCCTGCGCCGTCTTCCCATAGATGCTGTTCACTCCGGTCTTGAGGGTCTGCTCTTCCAGAGATCCCTTGCCGAACAAGGTCTTGGCGGTGTTGCGGTCGTCGATGAGCTGCTTGACACCATGCCGGAGGGAGAAGCTCGGGCCACCGTCGTGCTGCCGCTCACGACCGAGATAGCCGATCTGGCAGTGCACCTCAGCACCCAGGGTGAGCGCGAGCCACAGCTCCGGGCCGCACACCCATGTCCCGGCGACACCCTCGGATGTGCGCGGGTAGATGAGCGTCCCGTCGGCGACGATGGGCAGGCACGGGTGCAGCACGTTGGTCGGGAACGTGAAGGACACGAACCCGACGAAGGGCGTCGTGGCCGTCGGCACGTCATCAACGGAGAGGACCCGTTCATGCACGACTTCCTCGATAGCACCAGCCTCCCAGTCGATGTCACGGACCAGCGCCATCGCCGTCGGGTATGCGTTCTGTGCGTCGATGTCCACGGTCGGTACCGGGTAGTAGCCAGGCATCGGGCAGCTGTTGAGACCACCGTGGTAGGCACGGGCGAACGCCGACGACAGCTGAGCAGCAGCGCCGTCCAGCGGGTTCCGTCCACGCTTCGCGTAGAAGCTCAGGCGGTCGCCCTCCTCGACAGCCTCGACACCCTCGTCCTCGTCCACCAGCCCGGCGAACAGCCGACGGAACTCGGCCGGAGTGGAGGCACCGAGGTAGGCGCTGCCCGAGTTGACGAGGGCAGCGGCAGCACCACCGCTGAGAGTGATCGGCGGAACGGTGCCGTCGCCCCACAGCCGGGCGAGGTACTCGACGACGATCACCGCGTCGTTGACGCCGTACTCCAGGAACTCCGCGAGGTGTTCACGGCGATAGTCGGTCATCCTGGAGATCCAGCCATCCGGCACGTCGAGCTTCGCGACTCCGCACGCCTCGCCGAGCGCTGCCAGCGTCTTCTTCCCTGCCGGAGCCTGCGACATGGTGTCGCGCACGGTCACTGACAGGCTCTGCCACCAATGCCCGTTCTCGTTGCCGCGCTGCGAGCGAAACGGTAGGAGAGTCACGAGGCCACCGGCCGCCGAGGTCAGGCGGACGAGGGGGTCCAGCTCCCGGGACTGACCACCCGAACGGAACGTCGTCAGGTCGGCAGCGCCGTAGTGGCAGGCGAGGACGAGGGGAACCCTCAGCTTCGCGAGCGCCTCCCGGCGCTCCTCCCAGTTATCCGTCCAGAACACCGAGCGAGGCACGCCGCGCGGACCAACCCCGGTAGGCACCAGAGGGGACCTCCACAGCTCAGCGGCTGCGACTACGGTCCACAGCGCCGTGTGCAGGGAGATGCGCGCACCGGAGCCCAGCGGCGGCAGGATGACGACCTCGACCATCACCGATGGGTCGAGTGGATCAGGTACGGCGAGCTGGTAAGAGTCGACGACCCGAGCACCGCCCACGGTCGTGAACTCGGTGTCGAATCCGACGACGATCCCGGCGCGGCCCGTGCCCATCGTCTTCACCGACGGGAGCTCGCCGAACGCGGTCGTCGGCACCGACATGCCCCCTGCGACGGCCCCCGGCGCGGGCGGCGCCCAGCCGGTCGCAGAGCCACGGTCACACGGTCGAAACCCGGGGCTCCCCATAGGGGCTATCGACCGTGCCCGACCATCGCCCTCCTGACCAGGGGAAACGTCCGTCTCGGACGGGTTGAAAAGGTGTGACAGTTCGGAACCGTCACACTCAGTGGCGGGCGTCTGAGACCTCTTCGCCCCGCCGTTCGAGGCGTCGCTGGGCACACCCGCGCCACCGTTGACCGCTGCTCGTGCGCGCCGCCGCACGAGCACCTCAAAGACGATGCCGTGCCTCGCACCGTCGGTGATCTCGTGGTGCTCCCAGCCAGGAACCGCGGCGCTCATGACGCACCGCCGAAGATCGTGCTGAGACGACGAACCTGGGCGTCGCTCAGCGGGGGAGCGGAAGCGACGAGCCGTTCTGCGGCAGCTTCGACGTCCTCGAAGGTCGCGGGCCTGACGGCGACCGCGAGTGCTTCGAGGTCGGTGCGCAGCACCTTGACGCAGGAACCGACCTTGACGGCGGGCAGCCGACCGTCAGTGATGTACTTCCGAAGTGTGGAGTACGCGGCATAACCCTCGGCGGCCGCCTGCTGGAGGGTGAGATAGATGGGTTGGACGTGAGGTGTCGAGGACACAG
>JAKDNC010000444.1 GCA_030452025.1 Nocardioides sp.
GTCAGTTCGTGCCGACTCGGTCGGTCGCGGACGTCAAGCAGAGCCGACTGGACCGCTCCAGTTCTTGTCCGGCTGCGGTGTGGGGCGACCGGGCTGCTCGCCACCACGGGCGTCGAGGTAGTTGTTCTTGGGTACCATGACCTTGCGGCGGAAGATGCACACGACCTTGCCGTCCTGGTTGTAGCCGATCGTCTCGACGTGGACGACCCCCCGATCGTCCTTGGACTTGCTCTCGGTCTTGTCGAGGACCGTGGTCTCTCCGTAGAGGGTGTCACCGTGGAAGGTCGGCGCAACGTGACGCAGCGACTCGACCTCGAGGTTGGCGATCGCCTTGCCGGAGATGTCGGCCACCGACATGCCGAGCAGGATCGAGTAGACGTAGTTGCCGACCACGACGTTCTTGGCGAACTGCGTGGTCTCCTCGGCATAGTTCTGATCGAGGTGGAGCGGGTGATGGTTCATCGTCAGCAGGCAGAACATGTGATCGTCGAACTCGGTCACCGTCTTGCCTGGCCAGTGCTTGTAGGTCGCTCCGACCTCGAACTCCTCGTAGCTGCGGCCGAACTGCACGGCGTACTCCTCGTCGTCCCTGTTCAGGCCCGACCGTCGGGCCGCCCACCATGGTGCCGCGCCCGGTCCCTGGTGGGAAGCCCGAAACGCCGTGGGATGGCCCACAGCGACCGCCCCCGGAGTGGGTCAGGAACCTCCTCCGCCAGCCTTGCGCCGGTGCATCTTCGGCCCGCCGGCATCGATCTCGGACCCGTGCACCTTCTCGCGGGCGCTGGCTGTGCCCTCGGCATCCGTGGGGTGGTGTGCCTCGCCCTTGCGCTCCAGCGCCTCGCGCATCTTGGCCTTGAGGTCGGCGTTGGCGTCGTTGTCTTCAGTCACGTCGGTTCTCCTCGTCCCTGGCGGACCTTCACCATGCCACTCATCTCGAGCACCGCCAAGGGGTTTGACCTCGACCGGGACCGGGCACTCACCACCCCCATGACACGATGAAGGCTGTCCAGAAGGCAAAAAGAAAGTGACTCCCCCACATGAAGAAGTTGGCCAATCTCACCGCCGCGGTGCTGGTGAGCAGCCTGGTCCTGGCCGGTTGCGGCGACAGCGACAAGGACGCCAAGTCCTCCGACGATGCCGCCAGCCAGACCTCGGAGTCGCCCAGCGACGACGCCTCGGACAACGCTTCGGAAGACGGCGCCGAGGACCCGTCCGCTGACTCCTCCGACGACACCGACGACACCGCGAAGAGCGACTTCGGCAAACCGGCCGACGGCGCCACCGTCAAGGGCGCCGGCTATTCCTACTCCATCCCTTCGGACTGGAAGGACATCACCAAAGAAGCCAAGAAGGTCCAGCAGAGCGTCGACACGGCCGCTGGGGTCGCCAAGCCCAGCGGGACGTTCCGGAGCAACCTCAACGTCGGCATCAACGACGCGCCCGGAACCACACTGGACCAGCTCGAGAAGGCGGTCCCCGCGCAGCTGAAGAGCATGTCTCCGAACCTGAAGAGCCTGCCCCGCGTCTCGATCGACGGCCACGAGGCCATCCACCACCGCGGGGACGCGTCGCAGCAGGGAACGAAGTATTTCCTGGAACAGTTCGCCACGATCGACGACGACGGCAAGGTGATGATCCTGACCTTCTCCTTCGACCCGGACACCAAGCAGGCCGACCGTGACAAGGTCATCAACAGCGTGCTTGCCGGCCTCAAGTTCGACTGATCGGTCGCCGCACCGCCCGGAGTTGAGCGCTGTCAGACAAGCGCTGCCAGCCAAGGCAAGAGGGTCCGTCTCCCCGTGGGGAGGCGGACCCTCTTTCTTTTGCTGGTGCGATGATCAGCCCTTGAGCTTGTAGTCCTTGAGCAGGCTGCGGCCGATGATCATCTTCTGGATGTCGGCGGTGCCCTCGCCGATCAGCAGGAAGGCTGCCTCGCGGTAGAGACGCTCGATCTCGTACTCCTTGGAGTAGCCGTAACCCCCGTGGATCTTGAACGACGCGTCAACCACCTCGTTGCAGTAGTCCGCGGCGACCATCTTGGCCATGCCTGCTTCGACGTCGTTGCGCTTGCCCTGATCCTTGAGCCGGGCGGCCTTGACCATCATCGCGTGGGCGGTCTCGACCTTGGTCGCCATTTCGGCGAGCCGGAAAAGGATCGCCTGGTGGTGGACGATCTTCTTGCCGAACGTCTCGCGCTGCTGGTCATAGTCGATGCCGAGCTCGAAGGCGCGGTTCGCGACCCCGACGGCCCGGGCGGCAACGTTGACCCGGCCGACCTCGACGCCGTCCATCATCTGGTAAAAGCCCTGGCCGGGCTCGCCGCCGAGGACCTGGTCGGCCGATATCTCGTGGCCCTCGAGGATCAGCTCGGTGGTCTCGACGCCCTTGTATCCCATCTTCTCGATCTTCCCGGGGACGGTGACGCCCTGAGCGGTCTCGCCGAAGCCCGGCTCCTTCTCGACCAGGAAGGTCGACATCTTCTTGTAGACCGACGCTCCCTCTTCCACGTCCTCATCGGTCCGGCAGAGCACCGCGACCAGTGTCGACGTAGCTCCGTTGGTCAACCACATCTTCTGGCCGGTGATCGAGTACGCACGCGGCGCTCCGTCCCTCGTGTCCCCCCCGAGTGGCGTGGCCTTGGTCTTGATCGCCGACACGTCAGAGCCCAGCGAGGGCTCGGACATCGAGAACGCGCCCCGGATCTCACCGGCAGCCATCTTGGGCAGGTACTTCTGCTTCTGCGCCTCCGTGCCGTGGTTCATCAGGAGGTGGGCGACGATGAAGTGCGTGTTGATGACACCGGAGACGCTCATCCAGCCGCGTGCGATCTCCTCGACCACCAGCGCGTAGGTCAGCAGTGACTCACCGAGGCCGCCGTACTCCTCAGGGATCATCAGGCCGAAGATGCCAAGCTCCTTGAGGCCCTCCACGATCTCGGTGGGGTACTCGTCCTTGTGCTCCAGCTCGGTGGCAACCGGAAGAATCTTCTCCTCGACGAACTGACGGACAGTCTTGAGGATCTCTTCCTGGATGTCGGTGAGGTCCTCGGTTGCGCAGAGGCGACCCATGTGTTGTGTCCTTCCGGTTAACGGTTCTTACCCGGGCGCATGCTACCCGCCGCCGGCGCCATCGACGGTGTGTGACCAACCACTGACCCGATGGTCGGACCCGATCCCGGCCCGGTCCCGACGAGCCTCCGAAACCCTCGCTGGGCCAACGTCTAGAGTGCCTGCCATGACTTCGCGCCCCTCCAGTCCCGGCGCCTCTGCTCCCCGGGTCCTGGTCATCATGCCGGCGTGGAACGAGCAGGGATCCGTCGCCCAGACCGTCCGTGAGGTGCTGGCCACCAACCCCGGTGTCGACGTGCTGGTGGTCGACGACGGCTCGGCCGACCACACCGCCGACGTTGCAGCCCGCGCGGGCGCAGCAGTGTGCCGGCTGCCGTTCAACCTGGGTGTCGGGGGCGCCATGCGTGCCGGCTACCGCCACGCTCTGCGCGACGGGTACTACGTCGCCGTCCTGATATACGCCGACTGCGAGCAGGTCCGGACCTACCTGCCCA
>JAKDNC010000445.1 GCA_030452025.1 Nocardioides sp.
CGGTTCTGGTGGGCTCGGTCGGCAGGATCTTCGTCGGCGCCCTCACCGACCGCTTCGGTGGCCGTGTCATGTTCCCGGTGATCACCACGGTGACGATCGTGCCGGTGCTCTTCCTGGCGTTCTTCGCGCTCGACTCCTTCGCCTTGATCCTCGTCGGAGGCTTCTTCCTCGGTATCGCTGGTACGTCGTTCGCGATCGGTGTGCCGTTCGTGAACGCCTGGTTCCCACCCGAGCGCCGAGGGCTTGCCACCGGCATCTTCGGAGCCGGGATGGGAGGCACCGCGATCAGCGCGCTGACCACCGTGAAGATCTGGGACGGCCTGGGGCACCGCGCGCCGTTCCTGATCACCGCGGCGGTGCTGGCCGTCTATGCCGTTCTGGCCTGGGTGGTGCTGCGCGACGCACCCGGGAGGCAGGTGCCGACCACGAGCCTGATCGCCCGGCTGCGGGTCAACGCAACCCTGCCGGTGACCTGGCAGGCCGGCATCCTCTACGCGGTGGCCTTCGGCGGCTACGTCGCCTTCTCGGTCTACCTGCCGGCCTACCTCAAGACCGGCCACGGCCTCACCGCAGCTGACGCCAGCAACCGGATGGCCGGATTCGTCGTGGTCGCGGTCCTGCTGCGTCCACTGGGAGGCTGGCTCTGCGACAAGCTGCCCACCGACAAGGTGCTGGCTGTGTCGTTCGCGCTCGTGACGGTGTGCGCGATCGTCGCGGCGACGCACCCACCGCTGGACATCCGGGGGACCAGCGCCTTCCTGCTGATGGCTGCGGCCCTGGGCGTCGGTAGTGGAGCCACCTTCGCGATGATCGCCCAGGTGACCGACCCGGCCAAGGTCGGTGGGGTCACCGGACTGGTGGGCGCGGCCGGAGGGCTCGGCGGGTTCGTGCCGCCCCTGATCATGGGCTACGTCTACGGCCGTACCGAGTCCTACGCGATCGGTCTGGCACTGCTCGCCGTCGTCGCCGCGCTCACCCTGGCCCTGACCCTGACCGTCGTGCGCCGCAACATCGAGTTGCACGCAGCCACGTGACCACCGCGTCGGCCATGGGTGTGTCGCTGAGCGAAGCGCCGGCTCGCCGACGCTGATTCTTCACCAGCGGCCCCGGTCAGTGGTCCCGGTCGTCGCGACCCCTTTCCCTACCGCCCGGGCGCGGTGTTCCGTCTGCGTCGGGTCCGCCCGTTCGTCGCTGGGCATCAAGGAGAGCGCCCTCCAGCCACCATGTGCCTGCGTGCGGCCGGGTCGTTAGCCTCGTTCCATGACGTCCGTCCTCCTGGCGACCTTCTCGCTGCTCCCTGACGGTGAGCCCGGTGGTGAACAGCTCGTCGCGGCGCTGGCAGGAAGAGACGTCGACGCCCGCTGGGTCTGCTGGGACGACCACGACCTGGACTGGTCGAGCGCCGACCTGGTCGCCGTACGCTCGACCTGGGACTACACCCGCCGCGCGGACGAGTTCCTGCAGTGGTCGCGCTGGGTCGAGCAACGGGCGCTGCTGCTCAACGGTTCACGGGTCTTCGAGTGGAACATCGACAAGGCCTACCTGCTCGATCTCGCCGGCCGGGTCCCCGTCGTGCCCACCCGCCTCGTGGACGACGCCAACCTGCTTCCCGGCCTGGCTGTGGCGATCGCCGACTTCGGCACGGTCGTGGTCAAGTCACGCACCGGCGCGGGTGGGCTCGGGGTTGTTGTCGCCGAGCGGACCGACGACCCGCGGCTCTCCGGCCTCAACAGCGGGCCCTGGGCGGTCCAGCCCCTGGTGGAGTCGGTCCGCAGCGAGGGGGAGACGTCCGTCTTCGTGATCGACGGCGAGATGGTTTCCCAGGTCCACAAGCTTCCCGCGGGGGAGGAGATCCGGGTGCACGAGGCCTACGGCGGGGCGTCGTGCCCGGTGCGGCTCACCGATGAGCACGCCGCCCTGGCCGGCCGGGCGATGCAGGCCGGGGCCGAGGTGCTCGGCCGGTCGCTGGACTACGGCCGGGTGGACATGATGCGCCTGGGTGACGGCACCCTGGCCGTGAGCGAGCTCGAGCTGATCGAGCCCGGCCTCTATCTCGACGTGTCGCCGGAGAATGCGCAGCCGTTCGCCGACCTGGTCCTCCGCCGGATCGCTGACTGAGACGCTCGATCCACCATCGGCCAGTGGCCATTTCTTGCACTCTCAGGGGGCGAGTGCTAAACATGGGGCTGGCACTCTCGCCATGAGAGTGACAACACGCGGAACCGGTGAGTTGAGGTCCGAAGCGTCGGCGGGAAGGGTCCGCCGAGTCAGCCGGATCGTCCGTCGCGGGCAACTCTCCGACTCCGTCCCAACTCTTAGCATGAAGGAATCGCAGGAGTTATGTCGAAGCTGATTGCTTTCAACGAGGAGGCCCGACGCGGCCTCGAGCGTGGCATGAACACGCTCGCAGACGCCGTCAAGGTCACCCTCGGTCCCAAGGGCCGCAACGTCGTGCTCGAAAAGAAGTGGGGCGCGCCCACCATCACCAACGATGGTGTGTCGATCGCCAAGGAGATCGAGCTCGAGGAGCCGTACGAGAAGATCGGCGCCGAGCTCGTCAAGGAAGTTGCCAAGAAGACCGACGACGTCGCCGGTGACGGTACGACGACGGCGACCGTCCTGGCCCAGGCAATGGTCCGCGAGGGCCTGCGCAACGTGGCCGCGGGTGCGAACCCGATGGGTCTCAAGCGTGGCATCGAGGCCGCCGTCGAGGCAGTCACCGAGCAGTTGCTCGGGATGTCGAAGGAGATCGAGACCAAGGAGCAGATCGCGTCCGCCGCGAGCATCTCTGCTGCTGACCCCACCGTCGGCGAGATCATCGCCGAGGCGATGGACAAGGTCGGCAAGGAAGGCGTCATCACCGTCGAGGAGTCGAACACCTTCGGGCTCGATCTCGAGCTCACCGAAGGTATGCGCTTCGACAAGGGCTACATCTCGGCGTACTTCGTCACCGACCCGGAGCGCATGGAGACGGTTGTCGAGGACCCCTACATCCTCATCGCCAACTCCAAGATCTCCACGGTCAAGGACCTGCTGCCGCTGCTCGAGAAGGTCATGCAGTCCGGCAAGCCGCTGGTCATCCTCGCCGAGGACGTCGACGGCGAGGCGCTCTCGACCCTGGTCGTCAACAAGATCAAGGGCACCTTCAAGTCCGTGGCCGTCAAGGCGCCGGGCTTCGGCGACCGTCGCAAGGCCATGCTCCAGGACATCGCGATCCTGACCGGTGGCCAGGTCATCTCCGAGGAGGTCGGCCTCAACCTCGAGTCGGCCGGCATCGAGCTCCTCGGCCAGGCCCGCAAGGTCGTCATCACCAAGGACGAGACCACCATCGTCGAGGGTGCCGGCGACCAGGCCCAGATCGAGGGCCGGGTCAACCAGATCCGTGCCGAGATCGAGAAGTCGGACTCCGACTACGACCGTGAAAAGCTGCAGGAGCGCCTGGCCAAGCTGGCCGGGGGCGTTGCGGTGATCAAGGTCGGCGCGGCCACCGAGGTCGAGCTCAAGGAGCGCAAGCACCGCATCGAGGACGCCGTTCGCAACG
>JAKDNC010000446.1 GCA_030452025.1 Nocardioides sp.
ACTCCGGGGTTGGGGCAGGTCTGATCGTCCGGCTGACCCCGGCCGTCTAGCCTGGCTCCGATCCCGCCCCTCTCGGTCAGGAGTGCCTCGTGGCCCGTGTCGTCGTCGACGTCATGCTCAAGCCGGAAATCCTCGACCCCCAGGGCAAGGCCGTCCACGGCGCCCTGCCCCGCCTCGGGTTCGGTAGCGTCACCGATGTCCGTCAGGGCAAGCGGTTCGAGCTCCAGGTCGACGGTGAGGTCACTGACGACAAGCTCCGCGAGATCGAGAAGATCGCCGAGACGTTGCTGTCGAACCCGGTGATCGAGGACTTCGCTGTCCACGTCGAGTCAGCCCCGGTGGCCGGCCTGTGAAGATCGGCGTCGTCACCTTCCCCGGCTCCCTCGACGACGTCGACGCCCAGCGCGCCGTTCGGCTCGGGGGAAACGAGGCGGTCGCCCTGTGGCACCGCGATCACGACCTCCTGGGCGTCGACGCGGTCGTGCTCCCCGGCGGATTCTCCTACGGCGACTACCTGCGCTGCGGGGCCATCTCGCGGTTCTCGCCAGTCATGACCGAGGTGATCGAAGCAGCCGGCAAGGGCTTGCCCGTGCTCGGCATCTGCAACGGCTTCCAGATCCTCTGCGAGTCCCATCTCCTTCCCGGTGCGCTGGTCCGCAACGATCACCGGAAGTTCGCCTGCGTGGACCAGGTCCTGCGGATCGAGAACAACCGCACACCATGGACGTCGTCCTACGCCGAGAACGACGAGATCACCGTCGTACTCAAGAACGGCGAGGGATCCTTCGTTGCCGACGAGGCGACCCTCGACCGGCTCGAGGGAGATGGGCGCGTGGTGGCCCGCTACCTCGGGGAGAACCCCAACGGCTCGCTTCGCGACATCGCCGGCGTGACCAACTCAGCCGGCAACGTCGTCGGCCTGATGCCCCACCCCGAGCACGCGATCGAGGATCTCTGTGGTCCCGGCACCGACGGGCTCGGCTTCTTCACCGGACTCGTCGAGAAGGCCTTCGCATGACTGAGCAGGACACTCTCAGCCCGCTGAGAAGGACCGGGCCCTTCTGGCTGTTCACCCGCCTCGCCACCCTCGAGGCCATCACCTGGGCGCTCCTGCTCGTCGGGATGTTCGTGAAATATGGCACCGGGGCCGTTCACCAGGGCGAGCTCGGTGTCCGGATCGCCGGGATGCTGCACGGGGTCGTCTTCATCGCCTACTGCCTGGTCGCGGTGCTCACCTGGGTCGACCAGAAGTGGACGCCGGGACGACTCGTGGTCGCCCTGATCTCCGCGGTCGTGCCGTTCATGACGCTGTGGTTCGAGACCCGGGTCGCGAAGGACGGCTTCGTCACCCCCACCCACTGGCGCCTGCGCGAGGAGGAGCCGGTCAACGGGCTCGAGCGCATCGTGGCCTGGCTGCTGCGCAACCCGCTGCTCGGCGTACTCGTTTTCCTGGTCACCCTGGTGGCATTGACGGCTCTCGCTCTGACTGTGGGCCCGCCCGGGAAATGACTCCCGGACGAGCCCACATGGTCGTTCGCCCTGATCGTTCGCCTCGATCAACCCCGGTCGATCAACCCCGGTCGATCAACCCCGGTCGATCAACCCAGGCGGCCTGCCCTGAGGCGGGCCCATGCCGCGGTGTTGATGACTCCGCTGCGGCGCAGCTTCACGTTGCGCTGCCAGGACTTCGTCACAGCCTCGGTCCGGGCGTTGAAGACGCCGGTGACCGGAACGGGCTTGTTGGTGGCGGCGGTCAGTGCCCGCTGCAGGCGTCGGACCAACGGCCCCACGCTGCCGCGCTTGACGGTCCGCGTCGGACCCTCGGTGTGAATCTTCACCCACGCGGCCCGCGGAAAGGCGTTGCGGACGATGAGGCCCCGCGAGCGCTGGAAGCCCCGGATCGCCTTGATCGTGGCCCGGCTGAACTTCCCGTTCAGCCGACCCTTGTAGAAGTTCTTCTCCCGGAGCATGCACTGAAGCACGGTGATCGCCTCCGAGTCGCGTTGCCTCGGGCCGATCCCGGGGTAGGAGCGCTTGTCGATCGAGACGCGCCCGTTGCAGTGCTTCGGGCTCGGCGGGAAGTGTGACCCGTTGCCGGTGCTGATGTAGTTGCTGTCGATGTTGATGCCTGCGCCACCCCAGGTCTCGTTGTGGCCTCCGCGGTACTGCTTCATCCGGCTGTGCGGGCGCCAGCCGGCGGGTCGGACGTACTTCGAGTGCAAGTTGGCCCGGCCGTCCCAGTCGGCGATCCAGACCTGGTCGGGAAGCGCGAAGGCTTTGGGGCGGTGGACGCGGGCGTCGTCGAGCATCTTGATGCCGGAGCTGGCGCTGGAGTAGACGCCAGAGGTGTAGCCGAGGCCGTGGACGCGGACGGTCCAGGCGTGCAGGAAGCGCAGTGCCGACTCCCGGCAGGCGGTGTTTCCGATGTTGAAGCCCTCGAGGTCGTACCAGAGGGTGCTGCGGCGCGGGATGCCCAGACCCTTGGCGGTGTTGACCGCGCGGGTTGCCTCGAACCGACCCTGCTTGCGGGCCTGGAAGTAGTTCTTGGCCGACCGGGGGCTGATCGTCTTGTCGTTGCCGTAGCGCGGGAAGTGCGTCGAGCAGGAGGCCTGCGCCCCGAGCGTGATCGGCAGCAGCCGCCAGCCGTTGTCGAGCTGGTTGGCGACCCAGCTCCTGGTGATGTTCGGTTGGCTGCGGCATCCGCGAGAGTCGCCGGCGATGTAGATGCCGACGGCGCTGAACGGCGAGTGCTCCATCCAGGTGTTCATCGTCGACTGGGCGGGTGCTGCGCACTGGTCGAAGCCGTAGCCGGTGAAGCTTCCGGGCGTCACCTTGACGCCGGCCTGGGCCGGCGTGGTGCCCGAGAGGACGACGCTCGCCGTGGCTGCGGCAATCGTCGCGACGAGCAGCCGTTTGAGGCGGGAATTCGTGCGGGGAAGGGGGTGCATTTCGTCTCCAGAGCCTGAGGAATCGCGCCACCCTAATCACACAAGTAACACCCGTAACAGAGGTTCGAATTAACTACAGATCTGTAATTCGGAACTACACATTTGTCATTCAGCGGTGACGCTTGCCCGGGTGTTTCCGAGGTCACACGCGACCCCGGAGATCCGGACCGATCGGGGGCGCCGGGACCGGCAACGCCTAGGATGTGGGTCGTGCCTGAGACCCCCCGCCCCGTCCTCGACACCGTCGCCGTCGCCGTCGCTGATCCCACCGGTGAACAGCCGTGGGCCGATCTCGGACTGAAGCCCGACGAGTATGCCCGGATCCGCGAGATCCTCGGCCGTCGTCCGACCAGCTCGGAGCTGGCGATGTATTCGGTGATGTGGAGTGAGCACTGCTCCTACAAATCCTCCAAGGCGCACCTCAAGCAGTTCGCGGAGACGAGCGCAGCGCTGCCGACCTTCGCCGACGAAGCCGGCATCGGCAAGATGCTGGCCGGCATCGGCGAGAACGCCGGCGTCATCGACATCGGTCAGGGCTATGCGGTCACGTTCAAGGTCGAGTCCCACAACCACCCGTCGTACGTCG
>JAKDNC010000447.1 GCA_030452025.1 Nocardioides sp.
TCCCCCGTGATCGGGTCACGACCCATCCCCACGAGAAGCTGGAGCTGCGCCTCGGAGACGCGCCCGCCCTCGGTAAGTTCGCCGGTGCCGAGGTACGGCAGGCCCGACCCCATCCAGAAACCGGGAGGAGTTCCCTCCTCCGTGTAATACCTCGTCAACGGCGTCGAAAGGTCACGGTCGCCATCACCGGCGGCGACGGTACGCAGCAGATACTCATAGCCGTCCCCGGCACTCATCACCCGCATCGAGACCGTCATACCTAGCAGGTGAGCATCCGAGATGCTGCGCTACGCGTCTACACCGAGGACAGGGTGCCGCTCTGCACGTGACCAGCTTCGGGCGATGCGCGAACCCCAAACTATCACATGTGTGATAGTTTGGGATGATGGCTCATCTTGATGTCGCTTCGGTGTCGTACTCGCTCGCGGATGGTCGTCCGCTGCTGAGCGATGTGTCGTTCCGCGTGGGTCAGGGTGAGCGGGTGGCGTTGATCGGCGCGAACGGCGCGGGCAAGAGCACGCTGTTGCGCATCATCACCAAGGAGCTCGTGCCCGACGCGGGGAGTGTGTCGCGCGTCGGCGCGCTGGGCGTGATGCGGCAGTTCATCGCGGGCGGCACCGTTCGCGACCTGCTGCTGTCGGTCGCGCCGCCCGCGATCCGCGACGCGGCGACGAGGCTCGACGACTCCGAGGCCGTGATGGCGCAGCGGGGCAGCACGGAATCGCAGATGGCCTTCGCCACCGCGGTCGCCGCGTGGGGCGATGCGGGCGGGTACGACATCGAGGTGCTGTGGGATGCCTGCACCGTGGCCGCGCTCGGGGTGCCGTTCGAGCTGTGCCGCGACCGGGCGCTGTCGACGCTGTCGGGCGGGGAGCAGAAGCGCCTCGCGCTGGAAGCTCTGCTGCATGGCCCGGATGATCTACTGCTGCTCGACGAACCGGACAACTCGCTCGACGTACAGGGCAAGCGGTGGCTGGAAGAGCAGCTGCGGGCGACGGGCAAGGGCGTGCTCTACGTCAGTCACGACCGGGAGCTCCTGGCGCGCACCGCGACGACGATCGTCACCCTCGAACTCGGCGCAGCCGGGAACACGGCCTGGACGCACGCGGGCGGCTTCGAGACGTACCACGACGCGCGCAGGCAGCGCTTCGAACGGCTGGACGAACTGCGCCGCCGCTGGGACGAGGAGCACCAGAAGCTGCGCGCGCTCGTGCAGATGTACAAGCAGAAGGCCGCGTACAACTCCGATATGGCCTCCCGGTACCGGGCCGCGCAGACACGGCTGGCGAAGTTCGAAGAGGCGGGCCCGCCCGAGGAGCAGCCGCAGGAGCAGCACCTCGCGATGCGACTGCGGGGCGGTCGCACCGGCAAGCGGGCACTCACCTGCACCGGGCTGGAGCTGACCGGCCTGATGCGTCCATTCGACGTCGAGGCCTGGTACGGCGACCGGATCGCGGTGCTCGGCTCGAACGGCTCGGGCAAGTCCCACTTCCTCCGCCTGCTCGCCGCCGGCGGCAGCGACCCCGGCCCGGAGCACGCGCCCGTCACGGATCTGGTGATCGCCCCAGTGCCGCACACCGGCGACGCGACCCTGGGGGCACGGGTGCGCCCGGGCTGGTTCGCGCAGAACCAGGGCCGCCCGGATCTTGTGGGCCGGACGCTGCTGGAGATCCTGCACCGGGGCGACGAGCACCGTTCCGGGCTGCCCCGCGAGGAAGCCTCTCGCACACTGGCACGGTACGAGATCGCCCACGCCGCCGAGCAAACCTTCGACTCCCTCTCGGGCGGGCAGCAGGCCCGGCTCCAGATTCTGCTGCTCGAACTCGGCGGCGCGACCATGCTGCTGCTCGATGAGCCCACCGACAACCTCGACCTCGTCTCCGCCGAGGCGCTGCAATACGCGCTGACGCGGTACGAGGGCACAGTGATCGCCGTCACCCACGATCGATGGTTCGCCCGCGACTTCGACCGCTTCCTCGTCTTCGGTGCCGACGGTGAGGTGTATGAGAGCGCCGAGCCGGTCTGGGACGAGACTCGCGTCGCCAGAGAAAGGTAGACGATGCCCGCACGAATCGCCCCCGAACACAGACGCCGGCAGGTCATCGAAGCCGCGTTCCGCCTCGTCATCGCAGACGGCATCGAGAGCGTGTCGCTGCGGAAGGTCGCCGACGAATCAGGCATGAACATCGGCTCCGTCCGTCACTACTTCGACGGTCACCAGGACCTGCTGACCGCGGCCGCGGAAGAAGCGGGCCAACGCATGGGACGCCGGCTCGCCGAACACCCGGTCGACGCCCTCCGCGGGCTGCGCGGCGACCCGGCCGTGGACGCACTCCAGGCGCTCGTGGAGACCGTCATGCCCCTCGACGATGCACGCCGCGCGGAGGCGATCATCGTCATCGAACTCATCATGGCCTCACGCACCAGACCCGTGTTCCGCGCCATGTCCCAACACATGGGCGCCGACCTGTCCGCCGTGATGCGCGACGCGCTCGACGCGCTCGGCCTGCCCGACCCCGACCTCGCCGCCGCACAACTGGTCGCCGTGATCGGCGGCCTGACCATGGACGCCGTGACACCCCACGGCGACCTCAGCGCCGACCGGCTCAGGGAGGTCCTCCGCGCCCACCTTCGCCTGCTGCTGACCCCCGTGAACGAGGGCCGATGAGCATGCCGGCGTGGCTGTTCGCGCTGCTCGCCGCGGCGTTCGTGCTGTACACCGACGACTATGTGATCGCGGGCTTCCTGCCCGAGCTCGCGAGCGATCTGGCCGTCACCCAGGGACAGGCCGGGCAGCTCGTGACCGTGTTCTCCATCACCGTTGCGGTCGCAGCTCCCATCGCAGCCGTTGCCTTCGCGCGCGTGCCGCGTCGATGGCTCTTCACGATCTCGCTGTTCGTCTTCATCGCTGCGAACACCGCGGCCGCGGCGACACCGACGTTCACGGTCCTGGTGCTGTTGCGGATCGTTGCAGCCCTCGCGGCCGCGAGCACCACTCCGGCCCTGTTCGCGTTCGCCGCCCGGTGCGCGCCGGCGGAGAGGGTAGGACGGTTCATCGCCATCGTCTCCCTCGGTGTTACTGGATCGATCGCGGCCGGGGTCCCTGTCGGCACGTGGATCGGCGGTGCCTTCGGATGGCGTGCCACCTTCGCAGCTATGGCCATCGCCGGAGCGCTTGTGCTCGTCGCCGTGCTAGTGACGCTGCCCCGAACAGAGGGGCCGGACGAGACTCCGATGTTGCGCGAACAGCTGCGTACGCTGACGCGACTGCCGATCTCGCTGGGTCTGCTGGCAAACTGCGTGCTGATGACGGGCTCGATGATGATGCTCACCTACCTCGCCCCCTACCTGGAAGCGACCACCACAGCCGGTGTCGAGGAACGCGCGCTTGCGTTCAGCCTGTCCGGGATCGCCGGGATCCTCGGAATCTGGGCAGGTGGCATCGCCACCGACAGGTGGGGCGCGGATCGAACACTCCTGTTCGGAATCGGCGCAATCGTCGCATCCATGCTCGCGCTCTGGGG
>JAKDNC010000448.1 GCA_030452025.1 Nocardioides sp.
CCGTAGGTTCAGCTCATGACCACCCCAGCGCTCCTGCACAACCTGCCCCGCATGATCGTCACCGACGTCGAATCGACCGGCCTCGACCTGTTCGTCCACCAAGCCACCGAGGTCGCCTGGTGGGACTCAGCCACCGGCCACTACGGGGAACGCGTGCTGCCCCACACCCTCGTGGGCGCCGACCCAGCGGCCCTCGAAATCCAGCGATACGCCGAACGCGGCATCGTCCGGGCCCCGGCCGCGACCGTCGACGAGCTCGCAGACCTGTACGCCCTCATGGGGGGCGACACCATCGACCGGCACAGGAAGCCGACACTGGTGGGATCCAACTCGAGTTTCGACGTCGGAATGCTGTGCGGCGCCTTCCACCGAGCCGGGTTCACCCCCTCCCCGCCGTGGTACTACCGCCCCACCGACGTGGCTCACATCGCCCGCTGGGGACTAGGATGGGTCGACGACCACGGCCACCCGCTGAAACTCCAACGGCTCACCGAGCGGCTCGCCGTGCATGTGCCCGAAGGTGCCGCCCACACCGCGATCGGTGACGTCCGCACCACCGTCCAAGTGCTCATCCGCCTCCTCGACCTGATCGGCGACCACGCGCCTGACTGCTTGCCTGTCACCGGCGCGTCGGCGTGAGCGACGACACGTGGGAGCAGCGTCGCGGGGCTCACGAGGCTGTCCGCAAGGCCCTCCCGAGGCCGCCGCGCCCGAGGACCCGCGAGCACCCGGTCCCCGAACGCATCACCACCGCCCTCGACATCTGCGGCCTCGACGGGCCCGAAGTGGACGAGGCCCTGGGTGGCGCGGAGCCGATGGTCGACGAATGGGAGGCCGGTCAGCGGATCCCCACCGAGCAGCAGATCGTCACCTTGGCCGAACTGACCGGGTTCACTGTCGACTTCTTCCACATGCCGATCGACCCCGAGGACCGGGCGGGTGGGATCTGGATGTGCCAACGCTCCGGTCCAGGCAAAGGCTGCACATACGTCGAGCCCAAACCCGGCCCCTCCGATGCCCCCGTGGTGGACCTGCACCCAGACACCCTGTTCTGAGCGCGGCCAGCCATGGGCGTGCGGGATCAGTGCAGGCCGGCCATCGTGGTGCGCGCGGTGTCTGTCCGGGCAGTCGGCCCGTGGTGCCACTCGCGCAGCAGAGTGACCACGTTCTCCGGCCACGAAGCCGGGACGTTGGCCCGGGCCGGCAGGTGCTGCGCGTCGGTGAACGCCTCCACGTGTGCGTCCCGCACTTGCGTGTAGTCCAGAAGTTGGTAGCCGGTGAGCAGGTCACGGATCTCGCGCGTGGCGCCCCGGGCGCACCAGGAGCCGTTCAGGTCCGGGTCCCGCTGCTGGCCCAAGTCGAACCCGAAGCGGCGGATCCACCATTCCCGGTTGGCCTGCTCCCGGGTAGCCGCCGTCGTGTAGGCGTCCCGGTGGCCACGGGCCTTGGCGGAACCGCGCTTCCAGGCCGCCACCCAGAACAGGGTGAACAGGAAGTACCCCCACAACAGAAGTGCGGACACGAGGGTGGGCAGCCACTCGTACAGTGCGGCAGCGGCGATCAGCACGACCGGCCAGCCGCAGGCGGCGAAGACCGTGTTGGCACGGGCGATGCGGGCCCTGTCCGTCAGCCGGTCGTGCGCGACGCGGGGTGTGTACGGGTCGTCCCAGACCACGCCTTCGGCGGTAGCGGCCTGATGCCAGGCGTCCGCCCATCGGGAGCTGCGGGCGTCGATGAGCGCGATCGTGCGGTGCGAGTCCTCCAGCAGCGTCTCCCACTGGCGGCCGATCGGGGTCTGGGCCCACATGGCGCGGTCGTGTGCCGCCGTCATCGCCACTCACCTGCCTTCCCGACTGTGTCTGGGTGTCCCTTCGGTTCGAGTGTAGGGATCGCAGCGGGTGTCGTGCTTCGCTCGGCGTGGCGCCGGCCGCTGGGGGTGCGGGCGTGGGAAGGCGGCCCCACCGGGTTCCGGTGAGGCCGCCAGAGGGCGCCGTGCGGCCGGTCAGGACGGGAGGCGGCGCGGCATCAGCAGGTGCTTGAACGCCTCCGGGTCGCCCAAACCATCCGGGCTGTCGGTGGCCGTTATCGGCCTGGTCGGGGTGGTGAAGTGGAGCGTGACGGTCTCCTGGGTGAACCCGGCCAGCAGGTCGAGCAGGAACTTAGGGTTGAACCCGGTAAGGAAGTGGCCGTCGAGGTCACCGCCTACATCGGCGGGAACCTCGGGGGCGTTCACGTCACCGGCCGCGTGCAAGGCGACCGGTGCGACGGTGATCCCGGTGGGGGAGACGGCACAGGAGACGAAGATGTTCTGGGTCCCGTTGCGTGCGGTCGACATGGCGTGAGCCTTCTGGGCCGCCTTGGTGAGGGCGCCGACGTTGACAGTGGCCGTGACGGTGGCCTCGGTGGGGACCAGCGACCGGACCTTCGGGAACTCTCCGGCCAGGCCGCGGGTGGACACCTCGACCCGGTCTGAGCGGAGCACCATCCGTTCGTCGGCCCCCTTGCCGGGTGAGCCGGCGTAGATCGTGATGGTCTCCCCGGTCAGGTGCTTCATCGCCGCCTGCAGTTTCTTGCCGGGCACCAGCACTGCCGCATCCGTTGACGGACCCGACACCGGCACCGAGGCCAGCGTGACGCGGAACCGGTCGGTGGTCTCCATGCGGACCGCACCGTCTCCGACGACCATCCGCACCCCGGTGAGTACCGGGAGCATGTCGTCGACGCCGCAGGCAGCCATGACGCGCTTGACGGCCTCGGCGAACGCAGCCCGGTCCACCTTTGTGACCCGCTCGGGACGCGGCGGCATCGCCGGGGACTTCTCCGGGTCGAGGGTGGCGGTCAGCGGGATCGAGAACCCCGCGGCGCTCAGGATGGGCTCGTCGGTTGCTGGGTCGGTGGAAACGGTGACTGGCATGGCGTCGGCGTCAGCTTTCCGCTCGCCCTTCCCTGCAGCAGTGAGCAGTCGGGTCAACTCCTCGTGTGGGACCAGCCACTGGCCCGGTGCCCCGGTCGAGGGGACGCTGACCCGCACGGCGGTGTCGTAGTCGAACGTCTCGAAGATGGTCTCGTCGGTGAGGGACGTAACCATCACGCCGCCCAGGACGGGCACGCTTGGACGCTTCAGGATGGCCATGCCAGTGGCAGCGAGGGCAGCTTGGGTGTCGCGACGGACGGTTGTGACGCCGCCAGCGACGGTGGCGAGGGCTTGTGCAGTCATGATGGTTGGTCTCCTCGGATGAGAGTGTGCTGTTGCTCCGACACCAACCACGCTATGTGGCCCAGCGGCGGCCCGTAACCCACCAAATCTCCCCGGGTCGAATGTTGTTGTTGTTGTTGTGGCCGGAGGTGATCTGAGACCTCGCACATTGGCCGATGACTGAGACTTTCGCCCGTTCGCCCGTTCGCCCGGCCTGTCCGTCGCCGACGGGCCGCGGAAGCCTCATTCCGGAGCCTTCAACTGGGCGAAAGTCTCACGATGTCTCACGTACCGCGGGAATGTCTCAATTCACGACTCGGG
>JAKDNC010000449.1 GCA_030452025.1 Nocardioides sp.
GGGGGGGGGGGGGGGCTGGTGGGGGGGGGGGGGGGGTCGGGGGGGCGCGGCGCGGCGCCCCCCCCCGCCCCCGAGGTTGCGGGCGTAGACGGACCAGTTGAAGTTGGGGGCGAGCGCCTCCAACTCGTCGTACGTCGTGAGGTTGTAGGTCTTCTGCACGTCGCGGGTGTCCGCGCGCTCCCAGTGGCCCGCGGCGATCTTGACGTCGAGCTCGAGCACGCTGCGCGCAGCCGCCTCGGCGTCCGGCAGCTCGGCCAGGGTGAAGAGCCGGGTCAGGTAGCCGACGTACTTCTCGCGGATCTCGGCGAACTTGTCGTCGCGGTAGTAGGACTCGTCGGGGAGCCCGAGGCCGCCCTGGCCGATGTTGAACAGGTAGCGGTCGGAGTTGCGGTCGTCGGTGTCGATGAACGACCCGAACAGGCCGGCGCCGCCGAGCCGCTCGAACTCGCCGATGAAGGCAGCCAGGTCGCGTACGTCGCGCAGGCCGGCGACCGCGTCGAGCAACGGCTGGACCGGGCGGATGCCGAGCTGGTTGACCCGGTCGGTGTCCATGAAGGAGGCGTAGAGGGCTGCGATCTTGGTGCCGTTCTCCCCCATGTTCGCGGCCGGTGTCGCCGCCGCGGAGGTGATGATTTCCCGGACCTGCTCCTCGGCCACGTCGGCCAGCTGCACGAACGGACCCCAGCTCGAGCGGTCGCTCGGGATCTCGGTGGTCTCCAGCCAGGTGCCGTTCACGTGACCGAAGAGGTCATCCTGCGGCCGAATGTCAGGGTTCATGCCCGGGCGGGCGTCATCGAGAATGCTCACGGCGACGACACTAACCGAGGAGGCCACATGCGCTCATCCCACGGAGCCCGGAGAGGCCTCGTCAGCGGGCCTCGACCAGCGAGCTCATCTCGAAGTGCATCGGGTCGGTGTAGTTCCAGTCCCCACCCCAGGCGAAGCCCCACTTCTTGAAGATCTGCACGACGCTGCGGTCCATCTCGCCGGTGCTGCCGCGCTGGTTGCCGGGGACGTTCATATCCAGGGCGATGCCGAACGAGTGCAGCGAGAGCTTGGTGGACCCGGCGATGAAGCGCGGGTAGTAGCAGCCGGCGTACTCCCCCGGGTGGATCTTGTCGCTCAGTCCGCGCTCGACGACCTCGGTCAGCGCCGAGCGCAGCTGCGGCAGCATCACCTTGTGACAGGTCACCGACCCGAGGATCGGCACCTGCTCGGTGCGGATGTTGGCCGTCTCCCACGTGGAGTCCGGCTGGATCCGGCCACCGCCGAGGACGCGGTAGGTGAAGGAGCCGACCGCGTCGGCCACCGACCCGCCGGTGAGGTAGGCCGTCTGCTGGGCGTTGATCGGCAGGTCCGGGCCGAGGATCTGGACCGAGGCGTCGCCGACGATGCCTTGGAGCTTCTTCTGGATCGACTGGGGGGAGAATTCCCCCGTGGAGACCAGCAGAGCGTTGTCCTCCTTCATGTCGAGCTCGTCGCCCCACTCGTGGTTGATCACGGCGTCCACGGTGGGGATCTGGTCGGCGTAGGCCCCCACATGCACATCGGGCGCGTCCGCGTCGTTGCCGAGCTTGATGTAGCCGTCCCCGTTCTCGAGCTCCTTGCCGAGCTTCGGGCTGGAGATCGCAAGCTCGCCGCCGGCCACACGCTGCCAGATCTCGTCACTCTGTCCTGCCTGCGTGAAGCGGCGGTACGACGCGGGGTCAACCGCTGCGACCTGCAGCGTGCCGTTCTGGCTGGGCACCTGGGCGAGCGAGAGCTGCTCGGTGTCGGCGACGCGCTTGAGGCCGTCGATCTGCTCGAGCATCTCGTCGGTGATGCCTTCCTGGCTGTAGATCAGCATGTCGGCCGGCAGCAGGGGCTCCTTGAGCGGTGGCGGCGCGTCGACCGCGTGGTCGGGGTCGGCGACCGGGACGTCGGAGACCGGGGTGGTGGAGGCCGAGGGCGCCTCGGAGCCTGCTTCCTCTCCGGAGGCATCGCGCTTCGACCCGTCCTCCTGGCCGCAGGCAGCGAGCAGCACGATGAGTGCCGCGGCAGCACAGCCCGCCACCGCGTGTCGTCCCCGCATGCCCTCGTCCTCCCCGGGGGGCCGATCCCTCCCTTGAGGACAGAGGATATGTCGGTCACCTCAGGCCGGTGGTGGCCCCTTGGTCGAGACCGTGTGCCGGCGACGAATCTCCTCGTTGATCGCCGGGACCACCTCGTGCATGTCCCCCACCACCGCATAGGACGCCTTGGTCATCATCGGCGCCTCGGCATCGGTGTTGATCGCCAGGATCGTCTTCGAGCTGGCGCATCCGGCCCAGTGCTGGATCGCGCCGCTGATCCCGCAGGGGATGTAGAGATCGGGGTTGATCCGGCTGCCGGTCTGACCGACCTGTTCATGGTGCGGCCGCCAGCCCAGGCTGGTGACCACCCGGGACACGCCCACCTGGCCGCCGAGGAGCTCCGCGAGCTCGCTGACGCCGGCGAATCCCTCGGGCCCACCGGCTCCACGACCGGCACCGACCACGACACGGGCCGACTGCAGGTCCCCGGACTGGTCGGGAGCCCCGGGCTCGGTGGAGACGACGCGGGCTCGCAGGTCCGGCTCGTCCACCTGCACGGAGAGCTCCTCGACGCTCGTCGCGGTCGCGGTGTCGGCGGGCTTGGCCTCGACGGCGTGCCCGGCGACGCTGAACACCGCGGGACGTTGCGGCAGCTGCATCTCCTCCAGCGCTGCGCCACTGACCACCTGCCGGGTGACGGTCAGGGGTGAGAGACCGTCGAAGGCGACCGCGTTCGCGGCCATGGGTACGTCGATGCGCGCGGCCACGTGGGCCAGGACCTCGTTGCCGCGGGGTGTTCCGGCCCCGGTGATCACGACGGCACCCGCACGCTCCCGAGCCTCGACGAGAGCTGCGGCCCAGGCTGCGGCGGCGTACGACTCGAACGCCTCGCCGCGGGCGGAGTAGAGGGTGGTGACTCCGTGCTTGCCCAGCTGGTCGGCAAGCTCCTCGGCGACTCCGTCCGCGGCGCCGAGGACGAGTCCGTGCACCGGGACTCCGCCTCCTTCGGTGGCTAGGTCGCGGGCGAGGCGGAGGGTCTCCAGGGAGGTCTCAGCGACGCCGTCCGCGTCGAGCTCGAGCAGCACGATGATCATCGCAGAACCCCCAACGAGGCGAAGAGGTCGACCACCGCCGGTGCGGCTTCTGGTCCCTCCCCGAGGACCTGGGTCACCGACGGCGCCGGCGGTGGCAGGGAAAGCCGGACCCGGCCGGATCCGACCGGCTCACGGGTCGGCGTACGCATCTCGATCTCCACCTTCTTCGCGCCCATCCGGCCCTTGATCGTGGGGTAGCGCGGGTCGACGCCGCCCTCGAGGACGGCCACCACGGCCGGCAGTGGCAGGTCGAAGCTCTCCCGTCCGCCGTCCGGGGAGTCACCGTGGGCCAGCGCCCGGTCGCCGGCCAGCGTGACCGTCTTGATGCCGGTCACGACCGGACGGCCGAGCGCGTAGCCGAGCCGGAC
>JAKDNC010000450.1 GCA_030452025.1 Nocardioides sp.
GCGATCGCCGACGAACCCTGCGCGGCCTGCCACGACGTACGGCGCAGCGGCCCGGCTTGACTCGACTCCATGGTGAAGTCGCACAGGTCCTTGGGGATTGCCCACAGCTCGCGACCGCCGTCGTGGGAGGCCGGGGAGTCGACCCAGATGTCGCTGATCGTGACCGTGCCACGCTCCCAGCCCTGGCCCACCTCGCTGCGCGGTCGGGCGACCAAGAGCTCGTGATAGGTCAGCGGGGACGGGTCGCGATAGATGACCCAGGCAACCCCTACGACCCCGGGTGGACGGCCCGGGTCGTCGGCGACCCGGAACAGCGACAGCCACAGGTCGCCGTACATCTGCCAGGGCGCTGGGGGATAGCCCACGCTCAGTCCTCGGGGTCGTCGAGCCTGGCCAGCCAAGTGGCGAATCGCTCGACCGGAGTCTCGAACTCGGGGAAGGTGTCGGTGAATTCCTGCAGCCGGTCGGCCACCCACGCCAAGGTGACCTCTTCGTCACCCCGGCGCTTCTCGAGCTCTTCGATGCCTCGATCGGTGAAATACATCCTGCTTGTCCCGCTCCCCGCTCAGCTGAAGGCCGCGTCAAGGAGGTTGCGCTGCTCCTCCTGGTGCCGCTTGGCCACACCCACCGAAGGTGCCGACGAGGCCTGCCGGGAGACCCGCTCGACCTCGAGGCCGAGCTCTGGCCAGACGTTGAGCGCGTAGTGCGGCCATGGACCCATGTTGGCGGGCTCATCCTGCACCCAGCGGACGTGCTTGAGGTTCGGGTACCTCTTGACCTCTTCGGAGATCAACTCGTCGGGCGAGGGGTAGAGCCGCTCGACACGGGCAATCGCGAACTTCTCGCCGCTCTCGCGCTTGGCGCGATCGACCATCAGGTCCCAAGTGATGCGCCCCGAACAGAGCAGCAGCGTCTCGACCTTGTCCGGGTCGGCCTGGTCGTCGCCGATCAGGCCGCGGAACGCGCCTTCGGTGAAGTCGCTGGGCTGCGAGGCTGCTTCCTTGCGCTTGAGCATCGACTTGGGTGTGAACACCACCAGAGGGCGGTGCTCCTCGCCGAGCGAGTGGCGACGCAGGAGGTGGAAGTACGACGCCGGGGTCGAGGGCTGGGCGACGACGAACGCGTCCTCGGCGCACATGGCGAGGAACCGCTCGATCCGGGCGGACGAGTGGTCGGGCCCCTGGCCCTCGGAGCCGTGGGGGAGAAGCAGCACGACGCCGGACTGCTGACGCCACTTGGCCTCACCCGCGGTGATGAACTCGTCGATGACGGTCTGAGCGCCGTTGACGAAGTCGCCGAACTGGGCCTCCCAGAGGACGAGTGCCTCGGGACGCGCCACGGAGTAGCCGTACTCGAAGCCGAGGGCGGCGTACTCGGAGAGCAGCGAGTCGTAGATGTGGAACCGGGCCTGGTCCTCGGTGAGGTTGCTCAGCGGGGTCCACTCATCGGCGTTCTGACGGTCGATGATCGTCGCGAAGCGCGACACGAACGTGCCGCGACGCGAATCCTGACCAGCCAGGCGGACCGGGCGGCCCTCCATGAGAAGCGAGCCGAAGGCAAGGATCTCGCCGGTTCCCCAGTCGATCGGTCCGTCGGTGATGGCTGCGGCACGGCGCTGCAGCTGCGGCATCACCTTGTGGTGGACGGTGAAGCCCTCCGGCGGCGTGGTGTAGGCGTCGGAGATCCGCTTCAGGACGTCCTGGGTGACAGCCGTGGTGGCTTCACCCGACGGCTTGTCGGGATAGTCCGGGACGGTCGTCCACTCTGCGGGAGTGCTCTTGGCTTCGCGCACTTCGGTGAACACGCGCTCGAGCTGCTGCTGGTAGTCGCGCAGGACCTGCTCGGCCTCTTCGATCGTGATGTCACCACGACCGATCAGCGATTCCGTGTAGAGCTTGCGGATGGAGCGCTTCTGCTCGATCAGGTCGTACATCAGCGGCTGCGTGTACGACGGGTCGTCGCCCTCGTTGTGACCGCGGCGGCGGTAGCAGACCAGGTCGATGACGACGTCCTTGCGGAACGCCTGACGGTATTCGTAGGCCAGGCGGGCCACCCGGATGCAGGCCTCGGGATCGTCGCCGTTCACGTGGAAGATCGGCGCCTGGACCATCCTGGCCACGTCGGTGCAGTAGAGCGAGGACCGCGAGGAACCGGGCGAGGTGGTGAAGCCGACCTGGTTGTTGACGACCAGGTGGATCGTGCCACCGGTGCGGTATCCGCGCAGCTGCGACAGGTTGAGCGTCTCGGCGACGACACCCTGGCCGGCGAACGCCGCGTCACCGTGGACCAGCAACGGCAGCACGGGGTATTCCGCACCGCGGTCGAGGACGTCCTGCTTGGCGCGGGCGATGCCTTCCAGGACCGGATCCACCGCCTCGAGGTGGGATGGGTTGGCAGCGACGGAGACCTTGATCCGGTCACCGGATCCGGCCACGAACTCGCCCTCGGCGCCGAGGTGGTATTTCACGTCGCCGGAGCCCTGGATGGTGCGCGGGTCGATGTTGCCCTCGAACTCCTGGAAGATCTGGGAGTAGTTCTTGCCGACGATGTTGGCAAGCACGTTGAGACGGCCACGGTGGGCCATACCGATGGTGACCTCGTCGAGATCGGACTGGGCGGCTGCCTCACAGATCTCGTCGATCACCGGGACGGTGGTCTCGGCACCCTCGAGGCTGAACCGCTTCTGGCCGACGAACTTTGTCTGGAGGAAGGTCTCGAAAGCCTCAGCCTGGTTGAGTTTGAGCAGGATCCGGAGTTGCTCCTCGCGGGGTGTCTTGACGTGGGGGATCTCCACGCGTTCCTGGATCCAGCGGCGCTGCTCGGGGTCCTGGATGTGCATGTACTCGATGCCGTGGGTGCGGCAGTAGGAGTCACGCAGGATGCCGAGGATGTCGCGCAACTTCATGAACCGGCGGCCTTCGCCCCCGAAGGAGCCGGTGGCGAACTCGCGGTCGAGGTCCCACATGGTCAACCCGTGGGTCTCGACCTCGAGGTCGGGGTGGCTGCGCTGGCGGTACTCGAGTGGGTCGGTGTCGGCCATGATGTGGCCGCGCACGCGGTAGGCGTGGATCAGTTCGAGGATCCGCGCCTGCTTGCTGATGTCGTCGTCGTGCGACGTCGCGATGTCCTTGGCCCAGCGGATCGGCTCGTAGGGGATCCGGAGCGCACGGAAGATGTCGTCGTAGAAGCCGTTCTCGCCGAGGAGCAGCGCATGGACCCGCTTGAGGAACTCACCCGACAGGGCACCCTGGATGACGCGGTGATCGTAGGTGGAGGTCAGCGTCATGACCTTGCTGATGCCGCTGCGGGCGATGGCCTCGTGGGACGCGCCCTGCCACTCGGGCGGGAACTCCATCGCGCCGACGCCGATGATGGCGCCCTGGCCCTTCATCAGGCGCGGCACGGAGTGGCTGGTGCCGATGCCGCCGGGGTTGGTCAGTGAGATCGAGGTGCCCTTGAAGTCGGCGACCGTCAACTTGTTGTCACGCGCCTTGCGGACGATGTCTTCGTACG
>JAKDNC010000451.1 GCA_030452025.1 Nocardioides sp.
CGGCCCCCTCAGGGGTCCGCCAGCCGAGCCGCGCGAGCGCTGCCGGGGTCGCCTCCGGGTCCACGGCCGTGCCGCTCGGGGTGGAGCCGATGTGGGCGAGCAGCAGCACGGTGGCGTCGTGCTCGAAGGAGCCTGGGGCTGGGATCAGGGAGGCGGCGAGCAGGGACCACAGGGCGCCGGGGTCCTCCGCCGCGGGCAGCGCCCGACGGGTGGGCAGCAGCTGCCCCTTGAACTTCCGCAGGATCTTCAGGTGCTGGAGAGCCTCGCGCACATGGAGCAGGGGGGTCGCCAGGCTCTCGCGGTTGTTCTTCCCGATCCAGCCGGCCATCTCGGGCACCACCTGGCTCGCCGCTTCGACCTCCTTCGGCGTGAGATAGCCGGCCGAGGTCAGCGGCAGGCCACCCGCGGCCGCGCGGTCGAGGAACCAGGAGATCCCGCGCAGCGCGGCGCGGAGCTCGTCCGGCTCCGGCGGTTCGGTGGCCGTGGTCATCAGCAGCGCCCGCGCGAGCAGGTCCTCCCGCAGCCTGGAGGGAGGCAGGCGGGTCAGCACTGCGGTCAGGGCGGGAGAGGCCCCGAATGAGGTGGGGTCGAGATCGGAGAGCTCGAGGGAGTGCTGGAGCTCGGCGAGGTCGAAATGCGCCGGATCCGGGAGCACCTCGGCGAGATCCTCGGCGCGGGTGAGCCCTCCGCAGTCCTCGGGCGGCGCGGCGCGCCGACCCCCGAGTGCCCGAACCGGCGGGGAGCCGTCCCCCGCCGGGCGCACCGACTCCAGGCGCAACCGCAGCTGCCAGTCGTCGCCGTAGTCGTAGACATAGGCCAGGCGATCACCATCGACCTGCAGCAGTTCGTCCAGCCTCACCTGCGAGGCGGGGAGCCCGTCGTCGTCCCCTTCCTCGGCGTCGTACGGGCACAGGAACAGCTGCGAGTCGAGGTCGAAGGGGTGCCCGCCGGCGGCGAAGCGCCACAGGTGCGCGTCGAACCAGCCGAAGGCAGTCTGGAGGATTCCGTGCGTCTGCGCGAGGGTGAGGTCCGAGCGCAGCTCGAGCCGGCGCCAGATCGGTGGGACCGCGTGCTGGAGGTCCACCCGCACCGTCAGCAGCGCCGGCTCCTCGAAGGGCGGGCGGCGCAGGTCCGGCCGCGTGGGGCGCGCCATCGCCCGGCCCGCCGGGTCGAGCAGGCCGCCGAGGACCGCATGGATCTCCTCGTGGCTCATCGCGCCGAGCTGCTCGCGGAAGTGGCGCACGAGCTCATGATCGGTGGGGTCATCCGAAGGCATGGGGCCACGGTACTGGTATCGGAGGTGCGCGAGGCCGGGTCTCCCCGTGCCCTGAGCACGACGGCATCGATGTGCATGACGTTCGGCTGGTCCTCCGCGAGCGGGACGTCGCCAGCGCACAGGCGCACGATCCACCGCCTGATTCCGTTCCCGCTCGGCGTCGCCGAGGAGATCGTGCACGGTGACGGTAGGCACGATGGCGTGAGCGACATATGCTCAATGTCGGTTAATAACTGACTTGGAGCGCATATGCTGCACACCGCCCCTGAGATCACCGCGGCGGACACCGCGGTGCTGAGCGCCGTGGATGAGATCCGCGGCGTCCTTCGCCATGCCCTCGCACGACCGCGGCGATGGCGGGGCACGTTGCGTCGACAGGCCCGGGCACGAGCCGTCCGCGGCTCGAACAGCATCGAGGGCATCAACGTCACCGAGGACCAGGCCTTCGCGATCGTCGGAAACGAGGAGGAACAGGTTTCGATCGATGCCACGTGGCTCGCGGCCAAGGGTTATTCCGACGCGATGACGTACCTGCAGGTGCTGGCGGAGAGATCCGCATCTCTCGCGGAGGCGGACCTGCTCGCCCTGCACTTCATGGTGCAGGGCTACGACCTGAACCGCGGTCCGGGCCGGTACCGGCGGGGCGACGTCTTCGTGCACGATGACGATGAGCTTCGCACCGTCTACACGGGCCCAGATCCGGATGACGTCCCCCAGCTCATGGTCGAGTACGCGGCCTCGCTCTCCGACCCCGCCACGAGCGAGCTGCATCCTCTGGTCCAAGGCGCGATGGCGCACCTGAACCTCGTGATGATCCACCCGTTCGCGGACGGGAACGGCCGGATGTCCCGCGTGGTGCAGTCGTTCATGCTCTACCGCGAGCAGGTCAACGAGGCTCCGTTCGTGAGCATCGAGGAGTACCTGGGACGGAACACCACCGCGTACTACGACGTGCTCGCCCGCACCGGCGGAGGCCGGTGGTCGCCGGAACGCTCCACCTCCGAGTGGATCGAGTTCATCCTGACCGCCCACTACCGGCAGGCCCGCACCGTGCAAGGGCGACTGTGGAGTGCGGACCGCGTCGCGGAGCAGGTCGACGATCTCATCGGGGCCGAGCTGGCGCCGGACCGCGCTGCCCCGGCGCTCGAGCTGACCTTCTCCGGCTGGTCGCTGCGCAACGCGACCTATCGGGAGCTGGCCGAGGTCACGCCGACGACAGCCTCCCGCGACCTCTCCGGCCTGGTCTCCTCAGGGGTACTTCAGCGCCACGGGAACAAGAAGGGAGCGTGGTACAGCCCCGCCGACGCCTACCGGACCTGGATCACCGAGCTGCGCGAGCAGACGAAGTCCGCCTTCGACGCGGGCGCTGACCCGTACCGCTTGGCTGTGCGAGGACAGGAGATCCCCGTCGGAGCCGAGGCCGCCTGACCGACGTCCACTCAGCGATATGCCTGTACGGTCTCGCTCTGACGAGGGACCTTGCACCCTTGCGGAATGCTCGATGCGATTTCACCAGGTGCCCCCGAGTCGGCCACCTGCTCCGGCGCGATGCCGTGGATGTTCGCGTTCACCCGAGGGACGTCGCCAAGCCCTGAGGGCGGCGTAAGCAGCCAGGACCGGTTCTGGACAGCGACCGGGCTGAGGTCAGCGATGAATGGCGAGGCCGTGCCGCTCGGCCGCGAGGGCGAGCTCGCGATCATAGGTCGCGATCGCGGAGACGTCCGTCCCGTACAGCAGCGCGGTCGACAGGTGCAGTGCGTCCATCGCGCGCAGCCCCGCCTGCAGGGACAAGGCGTGGTCGATGATCTCGTCGTCGACCGCATCGAGCTCCACGCGGCGCAGGATCGCCGCGACGTCCTCCAGCGCTCCCCCTCGGCGGAGCACGGTCGCCTGGAGCTCGACCTCGAGCAGCCGCGAGGACAGCAGCTCGGTCCCCTCAGCGAACAGCGCCTCGACCTCGCTCACCTCGGGCTCCCGGCTGAGCAGTTTGTACGCCGCGGAGGTGTCCAGGTAGATCACGGCCGGTCCCCGCGCATGTCCTCGAGCATCTGCTCGGTGCTCCATCCGCGCAACGGGCTGCGGATCTCCGGGATGCCTCGCTCCGGCGCGGGGCGGAGCGCCCCGGCGGCGAGTCGGCGCGCCCGGCGGTCCGAGGGCACCGGGCTCAGCTGGGCGATGGGGCGGCCGCGATCGGTCACGGTGATCTCCTCGCCGGCTTCGACGCGGGCGAGGAC
>JAKDNC010000020.1 GCA_030452025.1 Nocardioides sp.
TGCGCAGGGTCTGGAGCGGGGACGACGAGGACTGCGCGGGCATCGGCACCTCCGGGGTATGGAAAGGACTCGGCCATCCTATGAGTCCCCGGCGCTCCTGCTGGTGGCGGGAGCTCGTCGTTGCGTTCCCCACCACAATCGCACCGCAGCACGGTGCGTCAACGGCACGCTGAGTATTGTGTCCGGGACCGTCGGTAACGAGGCTTCTCTCAGAGGGGCCGCAGCCGGATGAAGCCCAGACTCCCACCGAAGGACACCCGTGACCGACCAGCCCGCAGCTCCCGCGCCCACCGTGCGCGCGACCGTCTACGGCAGCTGCGTCGCGCGAGACACCATGGACCTCGCCGGCTCCGAACGCTTCGACGTCGTCGCCTACATCGCCCGGCAATCCCTGCTCTCCGCGGATCACGACGCCTCTGCGCGATTCCCTGCCGACGTGGAGATCGACTCCGAGTTCCAACGCCGCATGATGACCGGCGACTTCGCGGGCAACCTCGAGGAGCGCCTTCGGGAGGCGGCTCCCGAGACCGACGTGCTGCTCTGGGACCTCGCCGATGAACGCCACGGGGTGCACCTCTTCGAGGACGGCAGCGTGGTCACCCGCAGCATCGACATCGTGCGTACGCCCGAGGTGCTCTCCGCCATCGAGGACGCCCGCCACATTCCGTTCGGGACGGACGAGCATTTCGAGCTGTGGGCACCCCAAGCCGAACGGCTGCGCGAGGTGCTCACGACGCTGGGGCTGTTCGCCAAGACCGTGGTGCTGCGCGTGCCGTGGGCGCTGGTCACCACCGAGGGCAGATCCACCCCGTGGAGCATGGGCACCTCCGCCCGGGAGGCGAACGCCGCCTACCACCGCTACTACGAGCTGCTCGCTGAGCTCGGCTTCCGCATCCTGGAGCTGCAGCCGCTCGGGGTGCTCGCCGACCCCGACCACCGCTGGGGCCTGGCCCCCTTCCACTACACGCAGGACGTGTACGAGGAGATCGTCCAGCGGGTGCTGGCGGGTCTGCGAAACGGCGAGGTAGGAGCGCGAAACTGAGTTCCTCGCCATCGCGACGAACCATCCGTGCGGGAAGCGTCAGAGGTCGTATTGTCGGCCCGTGTGCACTCGAACCACCTGGAGCGAAAAGGTTGATGGCGTTCGACCTGCAAGCATGTCAAGAGGTGGGTCTGAAGTTGACTCCTGTCGGCAACATGGTACTAATTGCCTTTGATGCTGGAATGGCGGCGTCGCGCGGGGTCCGTGCGGCCATCCGCGTTCCTTTAGAGAGGACCTACCGACGTGCCGATAGAAGAAGAAACGCGCGCCTCCGGCGATGAAGCCGTGGAGGAAACGTCTGAGCCGCAAGGGTCTGCTCCCTGGGCGGGTTTCGAGACGGAGTTGCGCCGCTTTCATGAACGTTCTGTCCGGCAGGAGGAGATCATCCGGCTGATGCAAGCGCGGATCACCGAGCTCCAAGGTGACCAGGTGCAGGCACTACTGCGTCCGATGCTGCGGCGAATCGCCAGTCTGCATGCACAGGCCGCGGAAGCGCGAGACGGCGCAGCGGCTCGAGGCGAGAAGGCGGTCAACGACTTCTCCTATTACATGGTCGCCATCGAAGAGGCCCTCGGGATGGTCGACCTCGACTCAGTGGAAGCCCGAGCGGGGGATGCCTTCGCGCCGGAGACGCAACATGCCGCCTCGGCGTTGCCCACAGGCGATCCGTCCCTCCACCGGACCATCCAACGAGTCCTCTCTCAGGGCTTCACGTACCCCGATTCGGACCGCGCAGCAATCCCGGCACAGGTCGCGATCTATCGGTACGACGAGGCACTCGGAGATGCCGTTGTCGGGGCGGGCGCGCCTCACGATGTCCCCCCGGTCCCCGACGCGCCCGAGGCTTCCGCCCCACAAGACGAAGACAACACAGAAGGAAACTGAGCACATGAGCGACGCGGTCTACGGGATCGACCTCGGAACCACCTACTCTGCGATCGCCAAGATCAATGATCTTGATCAGGCGGAGATCATCCTCAACACCGAGGGCGAGAACACGACTCCGTCAGTCGTGTATTTCGAAGAGTCCGGGAACGTGGTCATCGGGAAGCAGGCGAAGCAGGTCCTCGTCGCCGACCCTGATAGTGGGATCGCGCTGATCAAGCGCCATATGGGAACGGACTATCCGCTGGAGTTCAGAGGACAGCAGTACACCCCCGAGTCGATCTCCGCGCTCATCCTGAAGGAGCTTGTCAACGCGGCGAACATCGAGACCGGAGGTGACGTTCAGAAGACCGTGGTCACGGTCCCTGCATACTTCGGTATCCAGGAGCGTGAGGCGACGAAGCAGGCGGGAGAGATCGCCGGCCTTGATGTGGTGGGTATCGTCACCGAGCCTGTGGCCGCTGCACTGTCCATCGGCATCGGCAGCACGGAGCAGCAGACTCTGTTCATCTACGACCTCGGTGGGGGCACCTTCGACACGACGATCATGCGCGTGGGCGGGGGCAAGGTCGAGGTCGTTGCCGTCGACGGCAACCGTGAGCTCGGTGGCGCCGACTGGGACCAAGCGCTCATCGACCTCATCAGCGAGAAGTTCATCGACCAGGCAGGCCTCGGCGATGACGATCCGCGCTACGACGAGCACTACCTCAGCGAGCTCCGCCGGGATGCTGAGAACTTGAAGCAGTCACTCACTCGACGCGAGAAGGCCACCGTTCGGTGCCGCTATGACGCGGCCGACGAGCAGATCGAGGTGTCTCGTGGCGATTTCGAGGAAGCCACGAGGCATCTCGTCGATCAGACCATCGAGATCTGCAAGCGAGCAACAGCTCTGGCGGAGAAGAAGTATGCCGATCTCGCAGTAGACAAGTTCCTACTCGTCGGAGGGTCCTCTCGCATGCCTATGGTCTCGGCCGCGCTCAAGGACCAGCTCGGCCTCGACCCGATCCCGACCGACTACGATCTCGCCGTCGCGAAGGGTGCAGCGATCTACGGGCAGACAGCCGTGGACGAGGTGCTGTCGACGGACGACAGCGAGCTGCCAGCGGGTGACGGAGCAGGGCCTGCCGCCCCGAAGTACTACCTCGGCGGCGCGTCCAACCTCGAGGTGCGCAACGTGATCTCGAAGGCCCTCGGCATCAAGTTCGTTCGCGACGCCGAAGACGAGATCGGATATATCGAGTTCATCGCGCGATCCAACGACCCGGTTCCCATGACTGCTGAACCCATCAATGCGTCGACCGTCGCCGACAACCAGACGTCGATCGCGCTCGAGATCTATGAGCAGAGCGGCGAGCGGGAATCTGAAGTTCCGGCCGATAACCGTGAGTTGAAGTCTGTGAGCCTCTCGGTGCCGGCGCTGCCCAAGGACTCGCCGGTCCGAATCGAGTTCGAGGCCACCTCGGAGGGGCTCGTGCGCTGCAAGATCACTGATGTCACGAGCGGGCGCAGCGACGAGATCGAGGTGCAGACATCGGTGATGTCGGCTGAGGACGTCGCGTCGGCGAAGTCTCAGATCTCCGGCCTCACCCTGCGTTCGTGAGCGAGAACCTGGCATATCGATGACCTTCGACCCCAAGGCGTACAAGAAGGACGTTCTCGTCCCCCTCGCCAAAGATCAGGCGGCGAGCGCCGCGGTGGACACTGCGATCCGTGCCCTGAGCCAGGGGAAGGGGGCAGCAGCGCTCGCAGGACTCGACTCCACGGCGCTCTTCGCCGTCGATCCGGCGGATCTGGGTGACCTTCCGAGCCACTTCAAACAGCTCGGGTTGGCACTCAACAAATTCGGCACGATGCCGCCCTCTGCGGACAAGGTGCGCCGCTTGCTGCAGGCTTCCCAGAGCGCTGGTCTCACTTTGGAAGAGCCCTCCTTCTGGCACCAGCAATCAGCGGACCGGGCACATGCGCAGGCAGCGCAGCTCGACGGATTCGTCGAGAACCTGAAGACGGAGAATCCGCTCGGAGTCCTCACGACCGAGCAACTGGGGAGGGCGGCGGCCGCTGCAGGCTTCGGGAACATTCCTGCACAGACGCTGAACAGTGCTGCTGAGGCGAAGGGGCTCATGGTCACCCACGAGCTGACGATGCCCTCCAGCACGGTCCCTCCAGTGCTTCTCAAAGCCACCGGGCATGCTGAGTTCCGAACGTTGCTGGACCTGCTGACCTTCCCGGACCTCGCTGCTGATGCCACCTTCATCGACGGTCTCACCTCGAGTGGGCGGCCTCTCACGGTCGGTGATGTCGCCTCGGCGCTCGGGCAGAGCGAGAGGGCGAGGGACTCCAGTGCTGTCCAGGACGCCCAGAAGACGCTTGGCCTGCTCAAGAAGCAGTGCCAGGACGACACCGCCCTGCACCAGCTGGTCCTTGCTACCGTGATGAAGCACCTGGCGGGGCACGTCAAACCCGGCGGGTCGCGCCTCCAGCAGCGCGATGCACTTGTCGGGATGGGGATCGGACGGGCAGATGCGGCCCGTGCCGTCGCATTCCTCAACCCGAGCGGGGCTGCGGGCGTGAGGAGCGCGGCATCCTTGCAGATCTCGGAGGCGCTCAGTGCCGGGAAGCTCGCTGAAGCGCGACGTCTCGCAGACTCCCTTTCGGAGGATGATGACGATCGTGCTGAGCGCACTTCTTCGCTCGCTCGCCTGACGGCAGCGGAGTCGCAGAAGGCAACCCTTCTGAGCGCTTATCGAACGGCCTGGGAAGCTCGTGACTTCCCCGAAGCGGAACGTGCGCTGAACGCCGCCATCAGGATCGACACCGAAGATCCTTCTCTTCCCCAGAAGCTCGAGGAGATCCCTCCCGCGCGGCCTGGTGCCCTCCAGGCCGATATTCGGGGCGGTGTAGTGCATCTGAGCTGGTCCGCGGTGCCTGGTGCGACGTCGGTCGTCGTACGCTCCGAGGGCACGGCACCGGTCTCCCCCGGGGCAGGCATACCGGTCGGCCGGGGGCAGGATCTTCTGCAGCTGGTGGACGACGGCGCGCCGGCGGGACGCCACGTCGGGTACTCCGTGTTCACCACCCGAGACGGCAGAACATTTTCAGACCCGGCCACCGCGCAGATTGCTGTCCTCCCGGTGCCGTCGGCTCTAGTTGCCACCACGGATTCCTCGCAGGTCGAATTGTCTTGGCAGCTCTCTCCCCGCGCGCTCGCCGCAGAGGTCGTTCAGCAGAACTCGGATGGGACGACCACGACGCACCCTGTCGCGAACGGATCAGTGCTCACCGTCAAGGGCCTTTCCTTGGGCGTGAAGTACGTCTTCGACGTCCGTGCTATCTACCTGACCCAGCAGGGGCGGGAGGCATCGCAACCCGCCCGTATCGAGGCGACTCCGCGAGGTGAGCTGGCTCCCGCACCGGACTTCTCCGTGCAGAGCGTCACCATGGACGGGGGATCCGGGGTGAAGGCGAGCTGGCACCCTGTAGCGGGATATGAGGTGGAGGTCTGGGCGTTCCCCCGCGACTACCGAGCCCTCTCCGGCTCGATCGAGCCTCTCGCGGCACTGAGAGCACGCGGAGGAGTGCGGCTGACGCCGCTGGTAGGACAGACCGGATCCGCCGAGCGTGCCGTACGGACGTACCGGGCAGAGGGCATCTCGGTGTATGTACCGGTCACCCTCGACGGCGAGAGAGGGCGACTGGGCGAACCGGTGGTGTCCGGCGCTGCCCCGAACATCAGGGATGGTGTGGCGGAGCGTTTCGGCAACGCGGTGAAGGTCTCCTGGGTCTGGCCGACGGGTGATTACCTGATGGAGGTGTCCTGGAAAAAGGATGGCGCCCCGCGATCCGGACGGATCACACCGGCAAAATATCGTGCCGGCGGCGGATTCATGATCCCTGCGGTGGAAGGAGTCGGCGAGATCGCCGTGGCGACGATCGCGAAGGCCAGCGATGACGAGTGGGCGTCGGCACCTGTGCCGATCCCCTACACAACTGCGAGACCCGCGCTCGAATACGCCGTTGCGATCAAGAAGTCTCTCTTCGCAGGACCCACGGTCACGGCGACCATCGATCCGCGAGGATTCTCAGGAGTTCTCGACGTGACGCTCGTGGTCGCTTCCGGAGCATTAATGCCGGCGACCGCCCGTAGCGGAGATGTGATCGCCCGACAGAGCCTTGCGCTCGACGCCGATGGGCCCGCTGTGCTCCGCGCCTCGATCCCCAAGCTGCGATCCCCCTACTGGGTGCGGCTTTTCGTGGAGGACACGGCCCCGGTCGTCCTCCTCGACCCACCCACTTCCCAGATGAAAGGCTGACCATGGCGCTGTTCGGAGCTCGGGAAGTCCCCTGCCCCTATTGCTACAACCCGATCTCCCTCAGCAAAGTCGCCTTCCGCTGCACGGGGCAGACCCAGGCTGGACGCCAGCCCTGTACACCACGCGCCGATCCGATGCGTTTGCAGTTCCTCGGAGACGGCTCGCCGGCGATGCCGGTGATCAGCGTGGAGGGCGCTCAGGTACTGGGCAAGGACAGTGCAGCGTGCGCCGACTGTGGTGCTCGCTCCAGCGTGCGCTGCTGCCCGCATTGCCACTCGCTCCTCCCGCCGTCGTTGACGAACGATTCCCCGCTGTACGGGCTCGTCGGCGTTCAGCGGTCGGGCAAGACCGTCATGCTCTCGGCGCTCCATCAGGAGCTGACGAAGACCGTTGCGCGACGTTTCGACGCTGCGATTGACAACCCCGGAGGCGGAACGGGTCTTGCGAAAACTCTTCAGGATCTTGATGCGAAGATGTCGCGTGAAGGAGGAGAGCTCCCCCAGCAGACGCAGGTCGGCCAGAAATCCTCGCCAGCGGTCTACGAGTGGCGGTACAGCAACAAGGGCAAGATCCGTTCGACCGTCTTCTCGTTCTACGACAACGCGGGCGAGGACTTTGCTTCCGAGGACCGGGCACTCAGCATCCACTACCTCGGCCAGGTCTCGGGACTCATTCTCCTGTTGGACCCGTTCTCCTTCCCGGAGAACGCGCAACGCGCGCAGGCCAAGGGAGTGGACCTCTTGGACTCAACCACACCGGACGACGTGCTCCAGGCTCTGACATCGGTGCTTCGGACCAGCCACGCCGTGAAGACGAACAAGAAGATCAAGATCCCCGTCGCTGTCGTGGTCTCGAAGATCGACGCGTTCTTCGAGGATCTGCCAGAGAATCATCCGCTGCGGAAACCTTCCTCGACCCTCGGCGTATTCGACGAGGAGGAGTCGGCCTCCCTGCACGATCACATGATGACGCTTGTCGCGGACTGGGGAGGGGACGGGCTGCTCCGATCCCTGGAACACAACTACGGCACGTATCGGCTTTTCGGTGCCTCCGCACTCGGAGCGGAGCCGGACTACCGCGCGGGCACGGTGAATGCCAGGGGGCGCCTGCCACACCGCGTCGCGGAACCGTTCCTCTGGCTCCTCGCAGAGCGAGGTTTCCTACTGAAACGAGGAGGAAGACGATGAACCTGGAAGTCGGAACGTTCACCGATGTGCGCGCCGAGGAGGCCGTGACCGGGTTCGATGGCTTCCAGTTCCAGTCAGTCTCCGCCGATTTCATCGGTGAAGACATGGCGCTCGTGCAGGGTGAACTCAACTTCGTGCCGGCTCCGGCCTGGGCGGCGGCTCATGGGGGCGATGAGACGTCCCATCCGATGCAGTGCAGCTACGCGGAACGCGCCGGCCGCTACTACCTCACAAAGTCGAGAGCACTGGGCCGCACTATCAGCGGGCGTCCTGGAAACCAGCTGACCGAGGCTGCCGTCACGGCATCGGCGGACGACCTGGCGCCGTATTCACCGGCCCAGCTCATGTCTGCGAAGGAATGGACTCTCGCCAAGGCACCGGAGAAACAACGACCAGCCTGGGTTACGCCGCTAGAGATCGATGAATCCTTCGAGGATGCCGCTCTGGAGGATCACGTACGCGATGATGCCTGGCTGCAGCAAGCGCTGCCTGTCATCGTGACGATGCTCGAGAGCTCCCTCGAGGAGGGAGGAAATCGGGTATTCGTCCAGCACTCCGACCTCGACGAGGTCCTGCGTCTGATCGCGATCGGATCGCTGCTGCTCGACCCTGCAGCGGTTCGGCGACTCTCGTTCCGAGCGTTCCACCAGAATCCGTGGAACGGAGATTTCCGGGTGGTCGGCGTCCACCCCGAGCTGTCCACCCTCATCCCGACCGCTGACTGGAAGAACACACCGGCAGCATCATGGATCGATCTCGAGGCCCGAGAGATCGGGGAGATCGAAGTCTCCGATAGCGCCGATGCAGCGGTCCGTTGGATGCTCGAGTACGGACTCTTCCGAGCGCGGGGAGCTATCCAGATGAGGCAACAGCTCGTCCCGTTGCTGGGGGCAGTGGACGGCACGCAAGTGGCGGAGCTGCTCAGCTGGGGCATGGAAGCATCTGCTGCGGGATCCAGCGGTGCGGCACGAGCTGTCGCGAGACTGGCCGTAGAACGGCAGTCTGATCTGCTGGAGACCTATCAGGACGAGTTCGTCGATGCGATCACGATGAGGAAAGTGGACGACGAAAAGACCTTCGCCGCCGCCGCCGACACGGTGCGTGCGCTGCTCGATGCTGGCCACTTCGACATGGCGGCGGAGATCACGCTGCCGATGCTGGAGTCCCTCGCTGCGGAACCTCGATTCTCGGGAACATTCGCTCTGGGTATTGCCTCCGCAACCGTGCCCATGGCGTGGAGCGACGCGGAGGCGCAAGAGCAGGCGTCCCTCGCGTGGGGGACCGCTCTGCGGGACGCGCCACCCGTGGAGCTCGCGGCGCTGTTCTCTGCGACGGGGCGTCTGGGCCTCGTCCTCGAGGGCGGTTTGCTGGAGCCGGCTGCGGACCGGCTCGTCGAACAATGGATCGATGAACCCACTCTCGGCACGGGTCGGGAGGCGTGGTACGCGAGCAGGGCAATCGAGGGCCGGCTTGTGGACCTGCTGGTCGCGAGCCTTGACGCCGGGGATCCGGTACGTACGCGAGCATTCTTCGCCGGCGAATGGGACTCGCTGCTCGGGTGCGGTCACCAGGCACTCGACGCATGGGGACAAGCTAGGGACATTGCACAGGTTCCCATCGCAGAGCGTGCCTCTGAGCTGAAGATCCTCCCACGGGGAGCCCTCCCTGGCCCCAGCCGCCGGCTCATACTCGGGGAGCAGCGGCTGCCACTGGACGCGAAACTCTGGGCTTCGGCAATCCAGGTCTTCGGCGTTGATGAGAGCTTCTCGGAAGAACTCCTGACACTCTTCCGTCAGGAGGTGAACTCGCCACGGCTTGCACGCCATGACGGCTCGGTGACGCAATGGCGGACCGTGGTGGACGCGCTCATGGAAGAGGAGAGATCAGGTGCTGAGCTCTTGCAAGATCTCCATGAGCTCCTGGGCACCTTTCATCGGGTGCGTTCCGCGCGAGCCGATGCACTGCACTCTGTGGACGCGTACCAGAACGCGGCGCTCGCCTCCGGACGACGAACCGCCCGCCTCAGCGCGATGGATGATCTCCCCGGCACAGGAAGATTGATTCTTGAGGCTCGGGATCGAGGGGCTGTCGCCGAGTTCGCAGCCGAGCTGGGAGCGGTCGCCGGACAGTCAGTGGACGCGTTCCTCGAACTCCAAGCGGAGATGGGGCGCGCAGTCGCAGCAGGTCAGGCCGCGCTGAGAGTCTATGCGGTCTCGGACGGGGAGCTGCGTCGTTCGCTCGGGGAGAGTGTGCGCGGTCTGCTCGAACGACATCGTGAGATCGAGCGCAAGAGTCGAAAGCATGAGGACATCATGGCGCTCATCGAGCAGGTCAAGCAAGAGCACAAGACCGAAGGCGGCGGAACGGTGAAGAGGATCTTCTCGAAGTTCAAAGGGCAGAAGCGATGAGGGTTCCGATCGGGATCGATCTAGGTACAACCTATTCCTGGGTCATCCACCGAGGACCTTACGGCAATGACCGGAGCCTCGAGTCCAGAGATGGTCGAGAGCTGACTCCCTCGGTCGTGCACTTCAGGGCTGACGGCTCCGTGACAGTTGGTGAACAGGCGAAAGAGCGGCTTGCCGAGGACGGTGAGAACGTGGTCGTCGGCATCAAGCGTCAGATGGGGCAGCAGTTCGCCCTCGAGTTCGGCGGCGTGGAGTACACGCCGGAGAGCATTTCGGGGATCATCCTGCGATACCTCGCGGAGGATGCCGCGGCGCAGCTGTCGACGTCGGTGAACGGCGTCGCAGCGGTGATCACGGTGCCGGCCTACTTCGGAGTGGGCGAGCGGGAGGCGACGTTCGCCGCTGCACAGATCGCCGGGCTCGAGTGTCTCGAGCTCGTCGCCGAGCCAGTCGCGGCAGCCTATGCCTACGGACTCTCGGAGGAGCCGCAGCGCACCTCGCTCGTGTACGACCTAGGTGGGGGGACGTTCGATGTGGCAATTGTTGGGATGGACCGCGGTGCGCCGCGGGTATGGGCGGTCGATGGGGACACACAGCTGGGCGGGCTCGATTGGGACAAGCGGGTCGAAGACCTGCTCTGGGACCAGGTGGACGCGCTACCGAACGCTGATCAATTCCGTTATGACGATGAGGTCATGGGCATCATCGGGGCTGCCAGCGAGCTGCTCAAGCGCCGTTTGACCGTTCAAGAGTCTGTCACCGAGCGGGTCTACTTACCGGGGACCGCCTTGAAGCTGACCGTGACGCGGAATGAGCTGGAGGAAGCCACCTCAGACCTCACTCTCCGTTCCATGGCGACGGTGGACCGGGTGATCAGCGCCGCCAGTGCCATCGGGGCCCCACCGGTTGATCAGATCCTGCTCGTCGGCGGATCTACCCGGATGCCGATGGTGCGCCAGCAGCTGGAGGCGCACTTCGAGCTCCCAGTGAAGCTGGCCGATCCCGACAAGGCAGTGGCGAAAGGGGCGGCTGTTCTCGCAGCTCAGCTCGTAGCGGAGCGATCGGAGTCCAGGCCCGTGCTACTCCCGGGGGCGGGATCCTCACAAGGCCCCGGATCAGGCGTGCGGCGCATCGCCTCCGTGCTGCCTCGGTCTCTCGGGATCCTCACCTACAGCAGTGGAGCGCCACTGCGGGAGGAGCCGTACGTGCGGCACATCCTGCACGCGAACATGCCATTGCCCATCGTCAACTCCGAACATGTCGTCGCGACTGTGGTCGATAACCAGGACCGCGCGAGGATTCAGCTGTATGAGCAGGCCGGGACGCGAGAGTCCGCTGAGCCGGCGGACAATCGACTGCTGGTGGAGGGGGAAGTCCTCGGGATTCCACCCAGGGCGGCCGGGAGCCCGATCCGCTTGCGGATCTCTGTGTCGCTCGATGGCCGGATCACCGTCGTCTCCACGGACGGGGACCGAGTGAACGAGCTGGAGGTCGAAGCTTTCTTGCACGGGGTGCTGGACGACAACGAAGTAGCGGTACAGAAAAAGAACGTCTCCGGGTTGAAGGTGGTGTGACATGGCCGGATGGATGAAACGAACCTACGACGCCGAAGGCGTGACCGAGTACCCGGCCGGCCCCCTCCTGGCACAGGTCACGAAGGGGTTCAGCAGCAGCGGTGCGATCGTGCTCTGCATCGATGTCAGCTACTCGATGAAGGGGCGGAACCTCGACGAGGCGAAAAAGGGCGGCCGAGGATTCCTCGACGACGCCGTTGCGGGTGGTTACCAGGCTGGGCTCGTCCTCTGGTCGTCGAAAGTGGACGTCGCAGTGTCGCCATCGCCCGACGGCCATGCGGCACGCCGCGCACTGGAGCGCGCGAGCGTGTCAGGAATGACCAATCTGGCTCCCGCGCTGAAGAGTGCCGGTGAGATGCTCGCGGCGACAGGAGCGGATGATCAGGTCTGCGTGGTCTTCACCGATGGTGTGTTGACCGACGCGGACGAGGCGATTCGGCGGGCGGAGCAGGTGAAGGCCGCTGGAGTGCGCGTTCTGACAATCGGTCTGGGAGGTATCGCAGCCCAGGGGCTCGACGACATCGCGAGCGAGCAGGAGCCGCCGACGAGAGAGACGACGACAGCAAGCCTTGCCGCAGATATGCGGCAGATCGCTTCAGGACTCTCGCTCCGACGGAAACCATGATGGTCTCTTTCGCGAACGTAGACGCTGGTTCCTTGAAAGGTGTTGCCTCATGCCACTTCTGATAGTCCTTCTCATCATCGGGGTGGTCTTATTCTTCGCCTATCTATTTTTGCTCGCCTGGGTGCTGATCCTGATCGTCGGCGTCGCATTCTTGCCGCTGACGACCGCCGCGATCGTCGGCGCCTATGTCATGGCAGCATCTATGCCGTTGGTGTATTTGGCAAAGATCAAAGATAGCGTCGATGGCCCGAAGGCACTTCCCTCGAAGGTGAAGCGGGGAGAGGTGCTCGGCGAAGGGCCACGCGGCGAGATGTACGGCCACGGCTGGGACAAGGCTTGGCCGACGTACTTTCCACATCAGGCTAAGACCGATTTTCATATCGTCGTGGCACGCATGTGGCGGATTTCGCTCACTTTTTTGACGTGGCCGTGGAGAGTCATTGCGAGCGTGTGGAATCGAGCCGATGGGCTCATCCGATGGCTTTGGTGGGTTCCCATTATTGTCGCAATGGTCCCACTGCTCGCGATTCCGTTCACGATTTTCTCCGTCCTTCTGATCGTTCTTTCGTGCGTGTTCATGGGAGTCCTGTACCTCGTCATGGCGGCGATCGCCTTGGTGTCGCGCGGGGTGGGCATGGCCTATGGGTTCCTTGATCGCAGCAAGCGCAAGCGTGAGAGCAGAGCGCTCCAGTGCACCTCGACGTCCTGCTACCGAACGACGCTGGTCCCGGGCTTCCGGTGTCCGGGCTGTGGCCAGGTGCATCGGCTGCTCGTTCCAGGCCCGCTAGGCATCTTCAGTCGCATCTGCGAGTGCGGCATGAAGCTCCCGACCACGGCCTCCCGTGCCTCCAAGCGCGAGTTCACCGTCGTATGCCCGTACTGCGACGTGGAGCTCGGGGTGACGGCGGGATCGCGTCCCACGGTCCTCGTGCCAGTCATCGGGCCGGTGGGTGCTGGCAAGACGACGTTCTTCGCGAGCGCAGTTCAAGGGATGGCGGAGCTCGCGTCGGCGAGGGGAGGCTCTTTTGAGGCCGGCAACTCCGTTGCGGGTCAGTTCCTTCAGCTGGTGAGCAGTGGAGGGATGATGCCGAAGACGGCAGTGGGCAGACCGGAGGTGATGGCCTTCGAGGCGAGGACCGATGGCGAGATCCATGACCTGCAGCTCGTGGATGCTGCGGGAGAGCACTTCGTGAATTGGGACTCGAGCCAGCAGCTCACATATATCGATTCAGCGTCTGCCTGGGTCCTAATCGTCGATCCGCTCATGTTCTCCGAAGTTCGAGCACGACTCGAAGAGGAGGGCGTTCGCATCGATGCCACCCTGATCGGCTCCGGCGACATGCGTGATGCATATGCGAGCGTTGTGGACCGGTACAAGGCGTCTGCGGGAAGTCTGCGGGGCAAGTCCTTGGCTGTCGTCCTCTCGAAGGCTGATGTGCTGGCCCGGGTCCCTGAATGGGAAAGTCTCGGGTCGCCCGAGTCCGTGCGGGAACTTCTTCTGCAGCACGGAGGGAGGAACTTGCTCACCGGCGCCGAGCTCGATTTCTCCAAGATCCAATACTTTGCGGTCGAATCCCGTACACGTGAAGGGATTGATCCGCGACGGGATCCGGTCGCCGTGATCGATTGGGCACTATCAAAGAAGCCTGTGCGAATGCAATTCCTCGATGCGGACGTAAAAAACGCGTCCGAAGAGGCCCCTCACTCGACCGCAACGATGAATGCTGAAGGATAGGCCATGGCTGAGCAGGCTCGTAAAGTCCCCTTTTCTTATAAGATATTTCGGATCGCGGCGGGAGTGATCGTGATCGTGATCGCAGCCATTGGCGGCCTCGCGGCCTGGGATCTGGCCCTTCGTGAGCTTATGTCTTCTTTCTTTTGAGATAGCCGTAGCGGTGGTATCGTGGCGGTTTTGGCTATGCCTCTCGAGCCGTTCGGCGCTTCGAGAGTCAAGCCATTGGACGAGTGGCAGAGTGTGGCGGCAAAAGGAGTTTCTATGGGTGGAATTTTGGAAATCGCGGGGGTTATTTTCGCTCTGGTCGGCGGTCTGACGCTGTTCCGGGCGCTGTTCATGCCCAAGCGGTACCACGAGAGGCGGCCTCGTCTGTTTCTCGCAGGATGGGGCGCGCTGGCGATTGCTGTGCTGTTCTTCGCCTTGGCCTCGGGGTGGGTGCCGAATATCGGAGCGGTCCTCGGTGCCCCCAATCGGCACTAGCTGTCGCGGGTCATGACGTTGTAGTCACGGGGTAGGGGATGGGGGAACGTGTCCCTGACCGACACGATGGGTGGTGTCAAGACATCCGTCGCCCGGGAGGAACCCGGTCCATGACCTCCCGGAATACTCCGTCTGACCCCATTTGCCGAAGATCATGTCCTGCCCATTGCCCAAGTCGCCGCCGACGCCGGATCGTCAGCTCCACCCTGACTGAATAGAGCCACGGCTACCGGGCAGGCGGTATTGACGCCCTTGAAGACGGCACCAACCCCTCCGCGAGGCGGCCCCTGCGACTGCTGATCGTGGTGCTCGAGTTCATTGACTCCTGGCGGCGGCTGCACAAATTGTCGGCCCGCCGCATCGCTCTCGAGCTCGCCGGCCGCGGCCACTACTACTGCGTCCGCAGCATCGGCAGATCGCTGGAGCGACAGGATCGCCACCGGCCTCTTCCCGCTGGCCACCCGGAGCTGAGGATTGGCCCAGCCTGGCGCGCGTCGGCATTCGTCGGCCGTCGGTCACGGAGTCGCGCCGCGCTCCGCCGCCTCCGCATCCTCACCCATCTCCTCGATGTAGGCCTCGAAGATCTCCGAGCGCAGCGCCTCGGTGCGCTCCTTGAGCGCCTTGCGATCCTTGCGGGTCGCGCCGGGGGCCTTCAGCAGCTGGGCGGCGCGTTCGCAAGAATCCAGGCGCTTCGCCCAGTCCTGCGCGCGCCGGGTCTCCCCGGCGTCGTCGGCGGAGCCTTCGAGGTAGTCCACCTGCTCGCGCAGGATCGCGACGGTGGCGAGCACCCCGTCGGGCTTGTTCGTCGTGGTCCTCTGCAGCTTCGCGGCCTGCTCCTTGACGCTCTCCCACACCTCGGGGTGGGTGGAGAGCCAGCGGGCGCCGGCGGCCAGCAGTGGGATCGCCCAGCGTGCGGCGTTCATCGCGGTGGAGGCTCGGCCTGAGCCCGGGACCAGCTTCTTTCCGGCCATGGTGGGTGCTCCTTCGGGTTGCTGGAGGCGTGCTCGAGGCGGTGTCGGTGCCGTGTCGGAACGATATCGGACCCGGGCAGTGTCCCCTGACTCGTCGAGGCCGCTCACCCCACCAGCGGCCCGATCTCCTCCCACATCGGCTCGGACATCTGCCGGCTGAACGTTCTGGTGAGGTGGTGGTTGTCACGGAACACCACCGTGTTGCCGATCACCGTCGGGCAGGTCTCCGCGTTGCAGAAGTACCGGGTGAAGTCGACGCGTCGGGCGTCGGGGCCGGCCTCCTCGAGGGCGGCATCCTCGGCCTCGACGAGGTCGTCCTTGAAGGCGTCCTCGCGCTCGACGGCGCAGACCTCCGTGTGCTCGAGGTGCTTCGAGAGGCACTTGTCCGGGCTGCGAAGCTGGGTGGGGACGTCCTTCAGCACCGCCACCTGCGGGCCGTCGATCCGGTCGAGGGTCGCGGCGAGCCCGTCGTGCCAGAGCTCGCTCTTGGGGGTGCCGGTGCCGTCGGGGAGCAGCTCGGGATTGTTGTACATCGCCAGCAGTACCAGATCGGGCTGCTCCTGATCGATCCGCTCCAGCACGCCGTCGCGCCACTGAGCGCACGAGTCGTAGGGCGCGCCCCGGTACACCTGCTCGGTCTCGAGCGGGAGGCAGGAGTTCTTACTGTTGCTGTCCAGGCGGATCTTCCCCTCGTTCGCGAGCTTCTCGAGCGCCGGGAACCAGCTGGCGGCATGCGAGTCCCCGACCAGGAATACCAGCGGTGCCTCGGGATTGTCCCCGACCCGGCAGCCGCTGGGATCGGCATCGGCGGTCGCGTTGTGGCAGCCCGTGCCGTACACCGCCGGATTGTCCTCGGCCACCTCCTCGAGCTGCGGGGCGATGTTGGCGGGCACGAAGCTGGTGCCTGCCGGATCCAGGTCCCGGGTTGCGGGAGCCGCGGTGCGGTCGCTGGAGAGGGTCTGCTGCGCACCGGCCAGGGCGACCCCGCCGGAGGTGGCGATCACCGCCAATGAGGCGGCCGCCGCGACCAGCCCGGTGAGCCATTGCCGCCGCTCGCGCAGCAGCCTCCAGCCGATCACGGGGCGCTCCACGAACCGGTACAGCAGCCACGCCAGCGGCACCGCCACCGCACCGAGCGCCAGGCGCTGCCAGAGCGGCAGGGGAGGGGCGGCGAAGGTCGCGGCGTGCGGGATCACCTGCAGCGGCCAGTGCACCAGGTACAGCGAGTAGGAGATCGCGCCGAGGAACTGCAGCGGCGGCACCGCCAGCACGCGCGTGGCGTGGAGGTTCCCGGGGGCGGCGCCGCCGATGATCATCGCGGCGGTCGCCAGCACCGGCAGCGCGGCGATCCAGCCCGGGAAGACGGTGCCCGCGTCGAAGGTGAGCGCGATCCCCGCGAGCCCCGCCAGCCCCGCCCAGGCGAGCAGGCCCGTGGCCG
>JAKDNC010000452.1 GCA_030452025.1 Nocardioides sp.
GGTGTTGAGCGTCTCTGTGGGTGACGAGCACCGCGGGTAGATCGCCACTGCCGATGCCGATGACATCCTCGGCGTCCCTGTCGGGTTTGACCTTCATCGTCCGCATCACCAGTGTGACCAGGAACTAATGGGTGCACGACACCCCCGCCGAAATCCTGGCAGACGACGCGGGGATGCCGTGCCTGATGCGAAAGGGCATCAATGGTCACGGTAGAACGCGATCCCCGGCACGTCGAATCTCGCCTCCTGGCCGGGAAAATCGGGTGCCCGTCCTGCCCCGACGGGATCCTCACTGGATGGGGCTATGCCCGCCGACGGGCCATTATCGGGGCCGCCGCGCCGATCCGGCCACGCCGCGGGCGCTGCCGGGCATGCCGGGCCACGCATGTGCTGCTGCCGGTGACGTTGCTGCTGCGTAGGGCATATTTGGCGGATCTGATCTGGCAGGCCCTCACCGCGAACGCCCACGGTGTGGGCCACCGCACCATCGCCGACCGTCACCAGGTCCCGGCGTCGACGGTGCGCGGCTGGCTGCGACGGATCAGCTGCCGGCTCGAGCCGGTGCGCACCTGGTTCCTGGGTATCGCGGTCCGCGTCGGAGTCGATCCGGTGATCCCGAAGGCCACCGGCTCACCCTTGGCCGACACACTCGCCGCGGTTGCCGCGGCCACGGCCGCCACGACCGGCCGGTTCGGCAGCGAAGGGATGCTCGGCCCATTGACGGCCGCGGCGATGGCGACGGCCTCGAGTGCGGGTCGGCTTCTATCGCCCGGCTGGCCCCCGGCATCGGTGGCTGTCGGTGCAACACCAGTTGCCCCTGCCGCGGGCGCACTGGGCCTGTGATCATCACGGATACGACTGCCCGACACCCGGTTCGGGCAGGCGCCATCTGCCAAGGAGACATTTCGGTGACCACCGCATACGACAAGGACGCCGCCACCCGCCAGGCGCGGGCCCAGGCGATCGGGCTATTTCGCTATCAACTGATCTGCCCGGCCCTCGATAAGGAGCTGGGCATGAAGGCCCGCGGCCGGCTGGTGCGGAAGATCGCCGCGGCCACCCATACCGACCCGGTCGGCCGGGAGGTCACCTATTCGCGCGACACCCTGGATCGGTGGATCCGCCGCTATAAGGCCGGCGGATTCGACGAGTTATGCCCGTCGACCCGCACAATGTCCCCGCGCACCGACACCGCCACGCTGGACATGGCGGCGGCACTCAAGCGGGAGAACCCCGCCCGCACGGCCGCTCACGTGCGGCGGATCCTGACCGCCGCCGCCGGATGGGCACCGTCGGAATCGACGCTGCTGCGCCACTTCCACCGCCTCGAGTTGATCGGCCCCGCCGCAGGGGCCGGGGCGGCGGTGTTCGGCCGGTTCGAAGCCGCCGACTGCAACGAGTGCTGGACCGGAGACGCCCTGCACGGGCCCGCAGTGGGCGGGCGCAAAACGTATCTGTTCGCGTTCTTAGATGATCATTCCCGCCTGATCGTCGGGCACCGGTTCGGCTACAGCGAGGACACGGTGCGCCTGGGCGTCGCATTGGAGCCGGCGCTGGCCTCACGCGGCGTCCCTACCAGCGTATATGTCGATAACGGGGCGTCTTTCTCCGACCGGTGGCTGCTGCGGGCCTGCGCGAAACTCGGGATCCGTCTGATCCATTCGACCCCGCACCGCCCCGAAGGCAGAGGGAAGATCGAACGGTTCTTCCGGACCGTCCGCGACCAGTTCCTCGTCGAGATATCCGACACCACCGCAGACGATATCGCCGCAGCCGGATTGGACGAGGCTACCGCGTTGTTGGAGCTCAACCGCCTGTTCACCGCCTGGGTCGAGACCGAATACCACCGCCGCGTCCACACCGAGACCGGACAGTCGCCCCTGCAGCGGTGGGACGCCGGCTGGGCGCGGGCCGGCACGCCTCCCGCCCCGCCGACGTCTCCGGAGTTGACCGAAGCGTTCTTGTGGTCCGAGTACCGCACGGTCACCAAGACGGCGACGGTCTCGCTGCACTCGAACACCTACGAGGTCGACGGCGGGCTTGTCGGGCGCAAGGTCGAGCTGGTGTTCTCCCCGTTCGATATGGAATCCATCGAGGTCCGCTACCAGGGCGCCAGCTACGGGGCGGCGGTGCCGCACAGCATTACCCGGCACGCGCACCCGAAAGCCCGGCCCGAGACCGACGCGGCCGCCCCGGCCCCGTCCACGGGGATCGACTATCTGGCCATGACCGCCGATAAGCATGCCGAGCAGATCCAATCCGAGGAGCCGATCGGCTATTACATGTTCTATGGGCCGGCACACGATGACGGGCACGACGCCGGCGTCCACGATCATCACGGGCAGATCCCGGGGCAGCTGAGCATCGACGACCTCGACACCGCCGCCGACAATCCGGTCACCAGTACCGACACCGATCATCCGGCCACCGACCGGCCCACCGTCAACAGTGGAGACGACCACCAGCAGGTGCCGGCATGAGCATTGATGTGTTGCAATCGCACTTCGGGTTTACCCGGATGCCGTTCGGCCGCGACCTCGCCCCGGCGATGCTGCACCGGCACCACGGACATAGTGAGGCGATCGCGCGGATCAACTGGTGCGTGGACCAACACGGGCTCGGCGTGATCACCGGGGAGGTCGGGGCCGGTAAGACCGTCGCGGTCCGCGCGGCCGCCGCCGCTCTCGATCCGTCCCGGCATGTGGTGATCTACCTGCCCAACCCGGCGGTGGGGGTCCGCGGCATGCTCCACCACATCGTCACCGCCCTCGGACAGGTTCCATCCTTCTACACCGCGACGTTGGCCCCGCAGGCCGCCGAAGCCCTCGCTGCCGAACACGCCGAGCGGGGCCGCACCCCGGTAGTGGTCATCGATGAGGCGCATCTGCTCGATAACCTGCAGCTCGAGGCGATCCGCATGCTCACCAACCACGATATGGACTCCGGGGCACCGTTCGCGGCGCTGCTGGTGGGACAACCGACCCTGCGCCAACGCCTACGTTTGGGTGTGTTGGCCGCGCTCGATCAGCGAGTCGCGGTCCGTTACGCCCTCGCGGGGATGACCGCCGAAGAAACCGCCGACTACATCGGCCACCACGTGACGATCGCGGGCCGGGCGGACACACTGTTCTCCGGCGACGCGGTCACCGTGATCCACAACGCCTCACGCGGGTATCCGCGGGCGGTGAACAACCTCGCCATCCACGCATTGATGGCCACGTTCGCCGGCAAGCAGGCGATCGTCGATGAGAAAGCAGCCCGCATCGCCGTCACCGAGGGCGGGCACGACTGACCCCACCAGCCCCGTCATAGTGCCGAGCATACCGGCAGCATGCCGATGATGGCCCCGCCCAGAATTCTGGGCGGGGCCATCATCGCGCCAGGATCATCGGCACCCACCCTGACGGCATCATCGGCAAATCCAGTGACGGTCAACACGTGAGCACGCCGGTCAGCGCCTCGATGCGCTCCGAGGCGCCCGACCGCTCGA
>JAKDNC010000453.1 GCA_030452025.1 Nocardioides sp.
AGCGCGCTCTCCGTCACTGGGGTAGTTGCGGCCGCGGGGGGGCGGGGCCCACGTGGACCCCTCACCCCAGTGCCGTCAGGTCATCGCGACGGACCGACCTGGTGCACGTGTACGGAACGTCCCTGATTTTCCCACGCCACGGTGGCTCAGCGAAGCGGCCCCTGCTGCTCGATGAGGGGGGGGCGTCAGCCGGAGAAGTCGGCTGCAGCCTTCTTGGCCATCTCGAGGAACGACTCGGAGTTGGCCAAGGTCGACTCGAGCTCCTTGATCTTCTTCTCGCTTCCGGCTGCCCTCGCCTCGCCAAGAGCAGCCTCGGCATCGGCCACATTCTTCTCCAGCTTGGCGACCATGTCATCGGCGCGCGCGGATTTCTCCGGGTCGGACTTCTTCCACTGCTCGTCCTCGACGCCGCGGATAGCCTGCTCGACCTTGCGGATGCGGGCCTCGAGCTCCTTCATCCGGTCGCGGGGGACCTTGCCGGCGGCGTCCCAACGCTCGCTGATGTCGCGGAACACCTTCTTCGCCGCATCCAGGTCCTTGACCGGGAGCAGTGCCTCGGCCTCGACGAGCAGCGCGTCCTTGACCTCGGCGTTGGCCTCGAACTCCTTGTCGAGCTCGGCGTTGGCCGCGTCGCGGTTGCCGAAGAAGGTGTCCTGGGCGCCACGGAAGCGCCGCCAGAGCTTCTCGTCGACATCGCGTGGAGCCGGGCCCGCGGCCTTCCACTCACGCATGAGGTCGCGGAAGCGTCCGGCGGTTGGACCCCACTCTGTGGAGTCTGCGAGGGCCTCGGCCTGCTCGGCGAGCTTCTCCTTCACGCCTCGGGCGCCCTCGCGCTTCTCGTGCTGCTGAGCGAAGTGGGCCTTGCGGTGACGGGTGTAGGTGGTGCGGGCGGTGGAGAAACGGCGCCACAGGGCGTCATCGGCGGACCGGTCCAGACGCGGCAGCGCCTTCCACTCCTCGAGGAGGTCGCGCAGTCGGTTGGCACCGTTGCGCCAGTCGGTGGAGTCGGCGAGCCTCTCGGCCTCGGTGACGATGGCCTCCTTGCATTCCTTGGACTCGGCGACCTTCTTGGCGCGCTCGTCCCTGCGGACCTCGCGCTGCTGGTGGATCACCTCGCCGAGCCCGTCGAGCCGGGTGCAGAGCGAGTCGAGGTCACCGACCGCGTTGGCGCCGACGACCTGCTCACGAACGGTCTTCACCGACCCGACCGCCTCGTCGGGTGAGAGGGCCCCAGACTTGATCCGGGTCTCCAGGAGCTGGACCTCGAACGCCAGTGCGTCGTAGCGGTCGGTGAAGAATTTCAGGGCCTCCTCGGCAGGCCCTTCGGGGTACTGCCCGACGGACCTTTCACCTTCACTGGTGCGTACGAATACGGTGCCGTCGTCCTCGACCCGACCCCATGGGGACTCCTGGTGCGCGCTCATGGTTGCCCATCGTAGTCAAAGACTCTGCGGTCCTCGGTAGGCTGACCCCGTTCGAACCGCACGGACCCCCAGCAAATAAGGATTTTCACGTGTTCATTGCCGGCTTCCCCGCTGGTCCACTGGCCGCCAACTGCTACTTCGCCGCCATCGACGGCGGACGAAAGTGCGTCATCGTCGACCCCGGCCAGTCCTCGGCCGAGGGCATTGCCAAGCTGATCGAAGAGCATCGGCTCGAGCCGGCAGCCGTACTCGTGACGCATGGTCACTTCGACCACATGTGGCAGGCCGCCGAGGTGGCTGACCGGTACGACGCCCCGCTGTGGATCCACCCTGCTGACCGGCACCTGCTCACCGACCCGATGGCCGCGATCTCCCAGGAGTCCGGCACGATGCTGCGTCAGCAGCTCGGGATGACCGAGATACCCGACTTCGCCGAGCCGGGCCAGGTGCGGGAGGCAGTCGAGGGCGCCCGCATCGAGGTCGACGGGCTGACCCTCGTCGTTGATCACGTGCCCGGCCACACTCCGGGAACGGTCGTCTACCGGATGGAGTACGACGGTCCCGAGGACGTCTCCCAGGTGATGTTCTCCGGAGACTTCCTCTTCCAGGGATCGATCGGTCGGACCGACCTCAACGGCGGCGACCATGCACAGATGCGCAACAGCCTCACCAAGAAGGTGCTGCCGCTGACCGACGACATCGTGGTGCTTCCCGGACACGGGGAGCAGACCTCGATCGGTCGCGAGCGCGCCACCAACCCGTTCCTTGCTGACCTTCCGGCAGCTCCCGACCCCCAGAATGGCAGCGCGACAGAATGAACAGGGCCGCCGCTCCACGCCCCCTCAGCGGATTCCCCGAGCTCCTCCCGGCCCAACGACACGTCGAGCGCGAGGTCATCGAGACCTTGTCACGCACCTTCGAGCTGCACGGGTTCGCCAACATCGAGACCCGTGCCGTCGAGCCGATGGACCAGCTGCTGCGCAAGGGCGACACCTCCAAGGAGGTCTACGTCCTGCGCCGCCTCCACGATACGAGTGACCAGGACGGGGAAGCTCAGAATGCGGGGGTCGGTCTCCATTTCGACCTCACCGTGCCCTTCGCGCGCTACGTCCTGGAGAACGCCGGCAAGCTGGAGTTCCCGTTCCGCCGCTACCAGATCCAGAAGGTCTGGCGCGGTGAACGCCCGCAGGAGGGTAGGTTTCGCGAGTTCCTCCAGGCAGACATCGACATCGTCGGCAAGGACGAGTTGCCCTTCCACCACGACGTCGAGATCGCCAAGGTGATGCTCGAGGCGCTCTCGCGACTCGCCCGACCCGAGTCGATCGGTCTGGCCGGCTTCACTCTGCAGGTCAACAACCGCAAGCTCATCCAGGGGTTCTACACCGGCCTCGGGATCGCCGACGTCGACGAGGCGATGCGGCTGATCGACAAGCTCGACAAGTTGTCCGCCGACCGGGTCCGCCAGCTGCTGGTCGACGAGGCCGGCACCACTGCGGCCCAGGCCGACCAGGCCCTGGCGCTGGCCGCGATCACGGCGGACGACGATTCGTTCGTCGAGCAGGTTCGCGCGCTCGGTGTCAGACACGCCCTGCTCGACGAGGGCCTCGACGAGCTCGCCGCACTCATGCGCTCCTGCGCGCCGCTGAACACCGACCGGGTCCGGATTCGCGCCGAGCTGATGATCGCCCGCGGCCTGGATTACTACACCGGCACCGTCTTCGAGACCCGGCTCGAGGGCTACGAGCACCTCGGGTCGATCTGCTCCGGTGGCCGCTACGACTCCCTCGCGAGCGACGGGCGTACGACCTATCCCGGCGTCGGCATCTCGCTGGGCGTGAGCAGGGTCCTCGTTCCGCTGATGAACAAGGGACTGGTCACCTCCGACCGCAGCGTCCCCAGCGCCGTCCTGGTGGCCCTGGCCGACGAGGACTCGCGCCCGGCCAGTGACGCGATCGCCACCACCCTTCGCGCCAACGACGTGCCGTGCGAGGTGGCCGCAAGTCCGCAGAAGTTCGGCAAACAGATCCGCTATGCCGAGCGCC
>JAKDNC010000454.1 GCA_030452025.1 Nocardioides sp.
AGGTCAGGCCTCAGAACAGCCCTGGGGCCATCTTGCTGGCGCACCCGGCAATGCGGCCACCGGTGAGGAGCGCAACTGGGCGTTGGTGGCCCACCTCGGCGCCCTGGTGACGGCCTGGTTCGCCTTCGGGTTCATCGCGCCCCTGCTCACCCTGCTGCTCAAGGGCAACACGTCGCCGTTCGTCCGCCGCCACTCGATCGCGTCGCTGAACTTCCAACTCTCGATGCTGATCTACTCGGTGGTCGGGACCATCCTGATGCTGGTCCTCACCCTGGTGACCTTGGGGCTCGCGCTCGTGCTGATCATCCCCCTGCTCGGCGTCGTACTCCTGGTGTTGCTGACCTTCGTGATCATCGGGTCTGTCCGGGCGATGGCCGGGGAGGAGTACACATACCCCTTCGCGCTCCGGCTGGTCACCTGAGCGCAACACCCAGAGCGACTGACGCGGTCCATCAGGGCAACAGGTCACGGACCACGGCATCGGCGAGCAACCGGCCCCGGGTGGTGAGCACCAGCGGGTTCGGGCCCGACGTCAGATGACTGCCGTCGAGCGTGCCCCGCTCCAGGAGGCCTCGCTCCTGGAGGTTGGGGACCACTGCCCGTCCCGCCTCGTCGAGCACCTCCACCGGGAGTCCGTCCCGGAGTCGCACCTCCAGCAGCACCCGCTCGATGCGACGGGTCTCGTCGTCCAGGACCTCACGGGCGTGTGCCGGGCTGCCTGCCGAGGCCAGACGGCCGGCGTCCGCCGCGGGGTGCTTGACGTTCCACCCCCGCACGCCGTTGACGTGGGAGTGGGCTCCGGGGCCGACACCCCACCAGTCGGCGCCCTGCCAGTAGCCCATGTTGTGCTGGCAGCGGGCGGCCGTGTCGCGCGCCCAGTTGGAGACCTCATACCACCCCAAGCCAGCTTGGTCGAACGCGTCGTCGGCGGCGAGATACTTGTCGGCGAGGTCGTCGTCATCGGTCATCGGGACCTCCCCGCGGCGCACCTGGCGGGCCAGTGCCGTGCCCTCCTCGACGATCAGGGCATACGCCGACACGTGGTCCGGCTCGCAGGCCAGGGCCGCCTCGATCGACTGCTGCCAGTCGGCCTGTGACTCCCCCGGAGTGCCGTAGATCAGGTCCAGGCTGACCTGATCGAACCCGGACTGTCGCGCCCAGTCAACGACCGCCGGGACGCGGAGCGGATCGTGGGAGCGGTCGAGGGTCCGCAGGACATGGTCGACGGCCGACTGCATACCGAAGGAGATCCGGTTGAAGCCGCCCTCACGCAGCGCCTCGAGGTCCCACTGCGCGACACTGTCCGGGTTTGACTCGGTGGTGACCTCGACGCCGTCGGCCAGCCCGAACTCTCCCGAGATCGCCGCGACGATCGCGGTGAGGTCCGCGGGCGCGAGGAGGGTTGGGGTACCTCCACCGAAGAAGATCGTCTCGACCGGGCGGTTCGCGGCACCCAGCACCCTTCGCGCCTGGCGAATCTCGGCGATCGCGGACTCGGCGTAGGTCGACCGGTTCACCCCGGAGCCGAGCTCCTCTGCGGTGTAGGTGTTGAAGTCGCAGTAGCCGCAGCGCACAGTGCAGAAGGGGACGTGCACGTAGAGGCCAAGCGGGCGACCCTCGGAGTCCTCGAGGGCGCTGACCGGCAACGATCCGTCAGCGGGCACGGGGTCACCGGGGGGAAGGACAGAGGGCATCGGCACATCCAACCACCGTGTGGCTCAGGCTGACACCTTGAGGGTGGGCTCCACCACGGGTCGGCGCCCGCCGCACGCTCGGGCACGTGCGGGCGCCGACCCGACGATCAGGTGTTGTAGAGGGAGTCGATCAGGCCCTCGTTGTTCTGCTGGACGACCTTGCGCTTCACCTTCAGCGACGGGGTCAGCTCACCGGACTCCACGCTGAGGTCGTGATGGAGGATCACGTGCTTCTTGATCGTCTCCCAGCGGTTCAGGCGCCCGTTGAGCTCCTCGACGTAACCGGCCACCAGCTCGGCGATCTCCGGGGAGGACACGATGTCGGAGTACGACGCCCCCTCCTTCCCGTTCTGCGCGGCCCAGTCGGTCATCTGGTCCGGGTCGAGGGTGATCAGGGCCACGCAGTAGTTGCGCTCGTTGCCGATCACCAGGAACTGGCTGGCGTAGGGACAGATCGCCTTGAACTGCGACTCGATCGCCGAGGGGGCGATGTACTTGCCGCCGGAGGTCTTGAAGAGGTCCTTCTTGCGGTCGGTGATCTTGAGGAAGCCGTCGGCGTCGAGCTCCCCGATGTCACCGGTGTGCAGCCAGCCGTCCTCGGTGAGCGTCTCTGCGGTCTGCTCGGGCATGTTGTGGTAGCCCTGCATGACATGGGGCCCCTTGATCAGGACCTCACCGTCCTCGGCGATCTTCACCTCGCTTCCGGTGAGCGGGTAGCCCACGGAGCCGAACTTGTACTGGTCGGGGTGATTGACGGTCGCACCGGCGGCGTTCTCCGTCATCCCGTAGCCCTCGAGGATCACGATGCCCGCGGCGTGGAACCACTCGGCCACTTCCTGGTTGAGGGCCGCCGAGCCGGAGATGAAGAACCGGACCCGACCCCCGAAGCGGTCGCGGACCTTGCTGAAGACGAGCTTGTCGAACAGGCCGTGTTGGAGCTTGAGTGGCAGCGGCACGGACTTGCCTTCGCGCTTGAGCCGGTCGACTTTCAGGCCGACCGCGAAGGCGCGGTTGAACAGCTTCTCCTTGAGGCCGCCCTCGGCCGCCTGCATGGTGACGATCCGCCCGTAGGCCTTCTCGAAGATGCGCGGCGCCGCCCCCATGAAGGTCGGCTTGACGACGGCCAGGTTGTCGATGATCTTGTCGATCCGACCGTCGACTGCGGTGGCGAACCCGCAGGCCATCTGGGCAGAGAGGAGCACCTTGCCGAAGCTGTGCGCCATCGGCAGCCACAGGAACTGCAGGTCGCTCTCGTCGAGGATGTTCTGGTTGCGGATCGCCTCACCCTCGTAGACCCAGGCGTGGTGCAGCAGGCGCACGCCCTTGGGCTTGCCGGTCGTCCCGGAGGTGTAGATGAGCGTCGCCAGCTGGTCGGAACGGATCGCCTCGGCATGCTCGCGGACGGCCGTCTGGTGGTCGGCGAGGTAGGCATCACCGAGCGCGGCCAGGTCGTCCATCCCGATCACCCAGTCGCCGTCGGCCTCGCCGTCGAAGGTGACGACCTTCGTCAGGTGCGGCAGCGCGGACCTGTGCTCGACCAGCTTGGCGACCTGGGAGCCGTCCTCTGCGAAGACGATGCGGGACTCGGAGTCCCCGAGGATGTACGCCGTGTCGTCGGCGTTGGTGCTCGGATAGACAGTCGTCGTGGCCGCGCCGGCACACATCACTGCCAGATCCGCGAGGATCCAGTCGTAGCGCGTCGTTGAGGCGATCCCGACCCGCTCCTCGGCTTCGATGCCCAGGGACATCAGGCCCGCAGCGAGCCTGGAGA
>JAKDNC010000455.1 GCA_030452025.1 Nocardioides sp.
GCGCCGTGGTGGGCCTGCTTGCCGTCGCCCTGACCTACCTCGCCCTCCGCGGTTGTGAGGCCGTCCAGGGGACCAGCTCCTGCGGCAGCCCCGGGTTCGTCCTCCTGCTCGCGATCGTGATCGGGCTCGTCGTCATCGGCAGCGCGCTGCTGGGCGCATGGAAGGTCCCTGACTCATCCAGTACGGCGTTCCTCGCGGTCGGGCTGCTGGCCGTGGTTGCGCTGCTGTTCTTGATCGAGGTGATCTTCTCCCCGTGGATGATCCTGGTCATCCCCGTGGTCAGCGTCGCGACCTTCAGCCTGTCGCAGTGGGTCACCAGCCTCATCCTCGACGAAACCGAGTGAGCCAACCCTAGAGCGTCGCCGCGATCAGCTCCGCGATCTGCACCGTGTTCAGCGCCGCGCCCTTGCGCAGGTTGTCGTTGCTGACGAAGAGCGCCAGTCCGCGCTCGCCCTCGACACCTTCGTCCTGACGCAGGCGACCGACGTACGACGGATCCTGGCCGGCGGCCTCCAGCGGTGTCGGGATGTCGCTGAGCTCGACGCCCTGGGCGCCGGCAAGCAGTTCCTCGGCCCGCTTGACCGTCAGCGACTTCTCGAACTCGGCGTTGATCGCCAGAGAGTGGCCGGAGAAGACCGGCACCCGCACGCAAATGCCCGAGACCGCAAGCTCGGGGAGGCCGAGGATCTTGCGCGACTCGTTGCGCAGCTTCTGCTCCTCGTCGGTCTCGTTCAGTCCGTCCTCGACGATCGAGCCGGCCATCGGGAGCACGTTGTAGGCGATGGTTCGGGCATACTTCACCGGCTCCGGGAAGTCGACCGAGGAGCCGTCGGTGGCCAGGCTTCGTGCGTCCCCACCCGCGGCGACCTGGTCGGCCAGCTCGGCGACACCGGCGACGCCGGAGCCCGAGACGGCTTGGTAGGTCGACACGATGAGCCGCTTGAGACCGGCCTCGGCGTGCAGCGGCTTGAGCACCGGCATGGCGGCCATCGTGGTGCAGTTCGGGTTGGCGATGATGCCCTTGCGGGCCTGCGAGATCGCCTCCGGGTTGACCTCGGAGACGACCAGCGGGACATCGGGGTCCATCCGCCAGGCGGAGGAGTTGTCGACCACGGTGACCCCCGCTGCGGCGTACTTCTCTGCGAGGGCCTTGGAGGTGGCGCCGCCGGCGGAGAAGAGCGCGATGTCGAGGTCGGAGACGTCGGCGGTGGACGCGTCCTCGACGGTGACTTCGCCGTCACCCCACGGGAGGGTGCTTCCGGCGGAGCGGGCGGAGGCGAGGAACCGGATCGACTCCAGCGGGAAGTCGCGCTCGGCGATGATGCGGCGCATCACCTCGCCGACCTGGCCGGTTGCTCCGACGATGCCCAGTCGGACAGCTCGACGGACGGGACGGCTCGCGGGGGCGCTCATCGGCCGGTCCCCCCGTAGACGACTGCCTCGACCTCTTCGGCGTCGAGACCGAAGGCGGTGTGGACGGCCTGCACGGCGGTGTCGATGTCGGCGTCGTCGACGATGACCGACAGCCGGATCTCCGAGGTGGAGATCATTTCGATGTTGATTCCGGCCGAGGCGAGGGCTGCGAAGAACTTGGCGCTGATGCCGGGCTGGGCGCGCATCCCGGCGCCGATCAGCGACACCTTGCCGATCTGGTCGTCGAAGAGCAGTTCGGAGTAGCCGACCTCGTCCTGGATGCGGGCCAGCGCCGTCATCGCGGCCTGCCCGTCCTCGCGGGGCAACGTGACCGAGATGTCGGTGCGGACGGTCGCCGCGGCGGAGACGTTCTGCACCACCATGTCGAGGTTGGCGCCGGACTCAGCCAGAGCGTCGAAGATCTTGGCTGCTTCGCCCACCTTGTCGGGGACGTCGACGACGGTGATCTTGGCCTGGCTGCGGTCGTGGGCGACGCCCGAGATGATCGCGTGTTCCATGGAGGTCTCCGATTCGCTGTCGGGGTAGACCCACGTGCCTTCCTTCTGCGAGAAGGAGGAGCGGACGTGGATCCGCATGTTGTAACGGCGGGCGTACTCAACGCACCGCAGATGGAGGATCTTGGCGCCCGAAGCAGCCATCTCGAGCATCACTTCGGTGGAGACGCTGTCGATCTTGCGGGCGGTCGGCACAATCCGGGGGTCAGCGGTGAAGACACCGTCGACGTCGCTGTAGATCTCGCAGACATCTGCGTTCAACGCGGACGCCAGCGCGACCGCGGTGGTGTCGGAGGCTCCACGACCCAGGGTGGTGACGTCCTTGGTGTCCTGGGAGACGCCCTGGAAGCCGGCGACGATCGCGACCGACCCCTCCTTGAGGGCGTTCTCGATCCGTCCTGGCGTGATGTCGATGATCTTGGCCTTGCCGTGCACCGAGTCGGTGATCACGCCGGCCTGTGACCCGGTGAATGACTGTGCCTTGTGGCCGAGCCGGGCGATGGCCATGGCGACCAGCGCCATCGACATCCTTTCACCGGCCGTGAGCAACATGTCCAGCTCGCGCGGTGGCGGCAACGGGGTCACCTGTTCAGCCAGGTCTCGCAACTCATCGGTGGTGTCCCCCATCGCAGAGACAACGACGACGACGTCGTTGCCCTCCTTACGGGTGTTGACGATGCGCTGGGCGACCCGCTTGATGCCGGCCGCGTCAGCCACCGATGAGCCGCCGTACTTCTGCACGACAATGCCCACAAATATTCCTCACGGTGTGACGACATGAACAAGGCCGGACGAACCGGCCACGGACTTGATACTAACGGGGCGCCCCAGGCTCCTCTTCCAGCATCTCATCTGCGGCCGCGACCTGGTCGCCGTCGATGTCGTAATCGGCGTCGAGACGGTCGTGAGTGACGATCGACTGGAGCGCACGCAGAGCTGCGGAGGCTTCACTCCCCCACGTGGCGACATAGGAGAACTGCCACCACCACAGGGCCTCGTCGACCCGACCGGCCCGGAAGTGACGAAGCCCATGGGCCAAGGAGGTGGCGATGCTGGTCAGGTCGTCGGAGAGCATCGAGGTGACGATCTCCGGCTCGCCGTAGGTGTCAAACACCTCGGCATACATGTCGACGCCGTCGAGCATCCGCGCCAGGCGGAGCCGCATGTCGTCAAGGTCCGGGTCGGGGCCTGCGTCGGGCTGGAACTCCTCCGCAGGCGTGAAGTCGGCTTGTACGCCGAGTCGCGCGCCGGCGAGCAGCACCTGGGAGACCTCGAGCAGGAGCAGCGAGATCCCGCGGCTGCCGTCGGCTTCGCGCGTGATCGCCTGCAGGGCGACCAGGAAGCTCTCGATCTGGTCGGAGACCTGTTGAGCGAACTCCTCGACCATCGGCTCCACCGTCTGGTCAGTCATCTGTGGATCTCCTCCCGGCGAATGCACGCCCCAGGGTGACCTCATCGGCGTACTCCAAGTCACCGCCCACCGGCAGTCCACTAGCCAATCGACTCACGCGCAACCCCAACGGGCGCAGATTG
>JAKDNC010000456.1 GCA_030452025.1 Nocardioides sp.
CGACCTGCTCCAGGTTGCCCGTCGTACTCCCGGGTTCACCGGCGCCGACCTGGCCAACGTGCTCAACGAGGCGGCGCTGCTCACCGCCCGCCTCAGCGAGAAGCTGATCACCGACCACTCCCTCGACGAGGCGATCGACCGTGTCATCGCCGGGCCCCAGCGACGGACTCGCCTGATGAGCGAGAAGGAGAAGCTGATCACCGCCTACCACGAGGGCGGCCACGCCCTGGTGGCTGCGGCGCTGCCGGGCACCGACCCGGTGCACAAGGTCACGATCCTGCCCCGCGGTCGCGCGCTGGGCTACACGATGGTGCTGCCCGACGAGGACAAGTACTCCCAGACCCGCTCGGAGATGCTCGACAAGCTCGCCTACATGATGGGTGGCCGCGCGGCCGAGGAGATGGTCTTCCACGACCCCACCACCGGCGCCGGCAACGACATCGAGAAGGCCACCAACTTGGCCCGCGCCATGGTCACCCAGTACGGCATGACCGACCGCCTCGGCGCGATCAAGCTGGGGGAGGCCCAGGGCGAGCCGTTCGTCGGCCGCGACATGGGCCACCAGCGCAACTACTCCGAGGACATCGCCGCGATCGTCGATGAGGAGACCAAGAAGTTCCTCAACGCCGCCCACCAGGAGGCGTTCGACATCCTCGAGGAGAATCGCGACGTCCTCGACTCGTTGGTGCTCGCCCTGATGGAGCGGGAGACCCTCGACAAGGCCCAGGTGGCCGAGGTCTTCGAGGCGCTGCGGCTTCGTCCGGTGCGTCCGGCCTGGACCGGGTCCCCGCATCGCACGCCGTCCGTGACGCCGCCGGTCAGCGTGCCGAAGGACGCGGAGGTCGCCGAAGAGCCCGAGGGCGACCCGGACCTGGCCACGCCGCATCCCTCAGCGCCCCCGGCCGGAGGTCTCCCGAACTCCGCCGAGGGTGGCGACCAGGCATGACCGATCCGATCGGCCGCGTCGACATCGCCCCTGACGACGTGCCGGAGTTCGACCACGAGCGTGCCGAGGCCGCCGTACGCGAGCTTCTCGTGGCGATCGGGGAGGACCCGGAGCGTGAGGGCCTGCACGACACTCCGGCGCGGGTGGCGCGGGCGTACGCCGAGATGACCGCCGGCCTGCGCCAGGCGCCTGAGGACGTCCTGACGACGACCTTCGACATCGGCCACGACGAGATGGTGCTGGTCCGCGACATCGAGCTCTGGTCGATGTGTGAGCATCACCTGGCGCCGTTCACCGGGGTGGCCCACGTCGGATACATCCCCGCGGAGTCCGGCAAGATCACCGGCCTGTCCAAGCTCGCGCGGCTGGTCGACGTCTATGCCAAGCGCCCGCAGGTCCAGGAACGGCTGACCACCCAGGTCGCCGATGCCCTGATGGAGATCCTCGACGCCCGCGGCGTGATCGTCGTGATCGAGGCCGAACACCTCTGCATGACCATGCGTGGCGTCCGCAAGGCAGGAGCCCGGACCATCACCTCGGCGGTTCGCGGGATCATGCACAGCGCCAGCACCCGCGCCGAGGCGATGTCGTTGATCAACAGCAGCAGGTGAGCGCAACGGGACCGTCTGCTCGCAGCCTCACCACGGACATCGGACGTCCCCGGATCATGGGCATCGTCAACGTCACCCCGGACTCGTTCTCCGACGGCGGGCATCACGGCACCACCGCCGCTGCGATCGCCCACGGACGCAAACTGCTCGCCGAGGGCGCCGACATCCTCGACATCGGCGGTGAGTCCACCCGTCCCGGAGCGACCAGGCCGCTGCTCGAGGAGGAGCTCGGCCGGGTGGTGCCGGTGATCGAGTCGCTGGCCGCCGACGGGGTCAGCGTGTCGGTCGACACCATGCGGGCCGAGGTGGCCAGGGCGGCGTGTGAGGCAGGTGCCGTGATCATCAACGACGTCTCCGGTGGGCTGGCCGACCCCGAGATCCTCGACGTCGCGGCACGCCACGACGTGCTCTACGTCGCCATGCACTGGCGCGCGCACAGCTCCCAGATGCAGCGTCATGCGGTGTACGACGGTCCCGGCGGCGTGGTGCCGGCGGTGATCGGCGAGCTGCGGGAGCGGATTGCGGCAGCGTCCGCGGCCGGCGTACCACCGCACAGGCTGGTCCTGGACCCGGGGCTGGGCTTCGCCAAGTCGAGTGCACACAACTGGGAGAACCTGCGGGCCCTCTGCCGACTCGCACAGCTGAGCCACCCGATCCTGGTCGGTTAGAGCCGCAAGTCCTTCCTGGGCACCCTGCTGGGTGACGGGAACGGTCCCCGGTCGGTCCTGGACCGGGAGGACGCGAACACCGCGCTGACCACCCTGGTCGCACTGGAGGGGGTGTGGGGGGTCCGGGTGCACGAGGTTCGTGCCAGCATGGACGCGATCCGTGTCGTGGAACGCTTCCACGATCATCGCCAAGGGGGCCAGCCGTGAGCGAAGACCAGCTGGCCGTGACCGGCATCGAGTGCTTTGGCCACCACGGAGTCTTCGAGTTCGAGCGTCGCGAGGGCCAGACGTTCGTCATCGACCTGGTTCTGGGGTTGGACACACGTCCGGCCGCGGCATCGGATGACTTGCGGGACACAACGAACTACGGAAGCCTCGTGGCTGCGGTCAAGGCCGCAGTGGAGACCGATCCGGTGGATCTCATCGAGACCCTGGCCCAACGCATCGCGGACGTCGCACTCTTGGATGATCGTGTTGAATGGTGCCGGGTGACGGTGCACAAGCCGGATGCCCCCATTGACGCATCGTTTGCAGACGTTGCAATGACGATCACCCGGAAAAGGACGTTACGGCCGTGACTGAGACCCCGAATCCGAACATCATCGACGCGGACACCCTGACCGGTGAGATGCACCCGATCCGTCGCGCTGTGCTCGCCCTGGGCTCGAACCTCGGTGAACGCCTCGCCAGCCTGCAGGGGGCGGTCGACTCGCTCGCCGACACCCCGGACGTGTGGATCACCGCTGCCTCGCCGGTCTACGAGACCGAGCCGGTCGACTCCCCGGAGCCGGCCGACAACTTCCTCAACGCGGTTGTGCTGATCGACACCACGCTTCCGGCGCTGACCCTGCTGGACCGCTGCCTGGCGATCGAGGACGCCTTCGACCGGGTCCGTCCCGTCGAGCGCAACGCGCCGCGCACCCTCGACGTGGACCTGATCGTGGTCGGCGACCGCCGCGGCAACGATGACTCGCTGCGGCTGCCCCACCCGAGGGCTGCCGTGCGCCCGTTCGTCCTGCGTCCGTGGCATGACCTCGAGCCCGACGCCGTCCTGCTCGATGCCGGCCCGGTGGCCGAGATCCTCGCGGGTCTCGACGAGAGCGGCATGAAGCGCCGCGAGGACATCGAGCTCGACCTCGATCTCTCCTGATTCCTCAGCCTTGGAACCGGAGTCGGAGGAGCACGAGGGGCATGTCAGGCTGACCTCGGCCGGGGTGCTCGTGGCGTGGGC
>JAKDNC010000457.1 GCA_030452025.1 Nocardioides sp.
CCGGCGACGAGGCTGAGGAAGACACGCGCCTCGCCTGCGAGCTGCTCCTCGGAGCGCTCCGAGAAAACTGATCGGACAGTCGCGACGGGAGCGCACGGCTCCCTGCGGCGCCTCCCGTTGACCGGGAGCGCACCTTTCCGGCAGGGGCGGCCGGGCTAGCGTCCGGCCCGTGAACACCACGAGCCGAAGTCGCGACCCACAGGTTCCCGCCGAGTCCGGGCCAGACGCCTGGATCGGGTGTGAGCTGGGCAGCCGGACAGCGTCGTACGACGAGCGCGACGCGATCTTGTATGCACTGGCCGTCGGCGCCCGCGCCACGGACCTCGACCTGGTCTTCGAGGAGCGGCTCCGGGTCCTGCCGACCTTCGCCCTCACGCTGGCCCAGTGGGCCCCTGACCTGCTGGGATCTGCCGGCGCCTTCGACACCTCGACCGCCGTGCACGGGGCGCAGCACCTCGAGGTGCGCTCACCGCTCCCACGCTCCGGCGAGCTCACCCTTCAGGCATCCGTGCCGAACGTCTGGGACAAGGGCGCCGCCGCGATCTTCGACATCAGGGTCGAGTGCGAACACTTCGTGGCCACCTGGTCAATCTTCGCCCCGGGGTGCGGTGGGTTCGGTGGCGAGCGGGGACCCTCCGCGCCGAAGGGAGACGACGCCGCCCCCCCGCTCACGCTCCAGGTTCCGACCAGGACCGACCAGGCGGCGCTCTACCGACTGCTCGGGGACCGCCACCACATGCACATCGACCCGGACGCGGCCCGCGCCGCCGGTCAACCGGCGCCGTTCATGCATGGCCTCTGCTCGCTGGCTGCAGTGACGCTGCCGATGGCCGACGCGCTCGGCTGCCACCCCGCCGACCTGAGGCGCCTCGACGGCAGGTTCGCCGGCCCTGTCTTTCCCGGGGACGTGCTGGACGTCAGGGCGGCTCCGAAAGGGCACTCGGCATCCTTCGGGGTCAGTGCCGGTGGACGCCCTGCCATCACCGGCGCCACGGTGACCTTCGATGCGCCAGCCTGACCGGATGCCCGAGTTGCATCCGCAGAGAGGACCGCGCCGTGCCGAGCACAGATGAGGTGGCGCCCGAGCTGCCTGCTGCCACGTACGACCTGGTGGCAGCCGTGCGTGACCTGATGGTTGCGGCGGCGACCACCGAGGTCGACGTGGAGGCCATCGCGCTCGCGCGCAAGACGGTCGTCGCACTGAGCGCGGAGCTCGGCGTGGACGCTCGCGACCGGACGTTGCGCACGTCGTTCGAGAGCGTGGCGGTCCGACTCTCCGAGGGACATTCGTGGGAACAGGACCGCTACAACCCTTGGTCCGTCCCACTCGACGTGTGGATCGAGGACGGAACGGCCCGGGCCCGGTTGTCGGCCGGAGCGCTCCACGAAGGACCTCCAGATCTGGTGCACGGCGGCTTCTCGGCCTACCTCATGGACTGCTTGCTGGGCGCGCTGCTGGTGGGCAGGGGACTGCGGGCGGTGACCGCCGGACTCGAGATGCGCTACCGCAACCCGACTCCGCTGCACACTCCGCTCGAGCTGAGCGCCGAGATCTTGGAGGTCTCCGGCCGAAAGATACAGGTGGCGGGCCGGATCAAGCACGGCGAGGTCGTCTGCGTCGAGGCGACTGGTTTGTTCGTCTCGCTCGAGAATCCCTAGAAGCGCTGGAAGCCCTAGAAGCGCTGGAAGCCCTGGAAGCCCTGGAAGGCAGTTCGGTCCGGACCGCTTCTCGGTCAGTGGGAGCAATGGACGCTCCGACCGCTCCGGCTTGCTTGGCTTCGTCCGGCGGCACGGATGCCGCTCCCGGAAGCTTGGAAGGACCCACACTTGATGCAGTCCACGACCCGACGACGCGGCCTCGCGCTCGCCCCACTGGCCCTCGCCCTGACCCTCTCGTCGTGTGCATCGACAGATGACGGCAAGACCAAGGAGCCCGGCAACGCTGCCGAGTACACCACCGGTCTGGTCAACCTGCCCGAGGACGGGGACCCGGTCAAGGGCGGGACGCTCACCCTCGGCGCCTACTCCGAGCCCGCGGTGCTGGACCCCGCTCAGGCGATCGTGGCGGGTTCGACCGGCGGGGTCTCCCTGACCGCCATCTTCGACGTCCTCATGCGCTGGGACAGCAAGAGCAACGACGTCGTCCCGCAGCTCGCCGAGTCACTGGAGCCCAACGAGGACTTCACCGAGTGGACGATGACCCTGCGCGATGACGTGAAGTTCAGCGACGGCACTCCCTTCGACTCCGCTGCGGTCAAGTGGAGCATCGAGAGGTACGTCGAGGACGGCGGCGACGAGGCGATGCTGTGGAACAACAACGTGGAGCAGGTGGCCACCCCCGACGACCGGACCGTGGTCTTCGAGCTGAACACGACCTGGCCGACCTTTGAGTACATGATGACCACCGGCCCCGGGATGGTCGTCGCCAAGTCGTCCGATGCTGGTGGCTCGTTCAAGCCGGTCGGCGCCGGTGCGTTCACCCTCGCCGAGCACAAGCCGGCGGAGTACATCTCGCTCGAGGCGAACCCGGCGTACTGGGATGGTGCCCCGAACCTGGACGGCGTCAAGGAGGTCTTCCTCAACGATCCCTCGGCCACGTTGGACTCCTTCCGCAATGGGAGCATCGACTCGGTGTTCCTGCGCGAGCCCGACCTCGTCGACGAGCTGGTCCAGGACGAGGCCAGTGGATTCCTCAACATGGTCTCCCTCGGCAACGTCGCGGTGATCAACTCGGCCAAGGGGCGACCCGGCTCCGACCCGCGGGTCCGGCGGGCCATGCAGCTCGCGATCGACCCCGAGGTCGTCAACAATCGCGCCTATGAAGGTGCGGGCATTGCCAGCAACGAGATCTTCCCGGACTTCTCGATCTGGAACAGCGACGCCGACGCGCTGCCCTACGACCCGGACCAGGCCAAGCAGCTGCTCGAGGAAGCGAAGGCGGACGGGTACGACGGCAAGGTGACCCACCTTGACGCTTCCGACCCCGCGTCGCGGGCAACTGCCCTGACGATCAAGGCGTCCCTCGAGGCAGTCGGTTTCGACGTGGAGCTTGACCTGGTCGCGAGTGTGGCGGACCAGGTCAACAAGGTGGCGATCGAGGGAGACTACGACATCGCGGGCTGGGGGATCAGTTGGCGGGAGGCCGGCACCTTTGCGCGGATGTTCGCCACCCTGCACAGCGACGGGAACCTGTCGGTCGGGATGCCCACCACGCCCGAGATGGACGCACTGATCGAGGAGGTGCAGGCCGCTCCCGACGAGGAGACCGAGCGTGAGGTGAAGGGCCGCATCCAGGAGCAGTGGAACGAGGACGTGCCGGCACTCGTCTTCGCCCCCACCGCTGAGTTCCTGGCCTGGGACACCAACGTGCATGGCGTCGTCGACACCACGAACAGCATGGTGCTGCTCGACGATGCGTGGATGAGCAAGCAGTGACACCCACC
>JAKDNC010000458.1 GCA_030452025.1 Nocardioides sp.
GGACAAGCCCGAGGTGCGGGCGGTCTTGGACTGGGAGATGGCGACCGTCGGCGACCCCCTCACGGATGTCGGCTGGTTGGCGCTCTCCTGGGTGGAGGAGGAAGGACCCGACGGTGTCACTGAAGACCTCGGGTTCCCCTCGCTCAGTGCTGTCCTTGAGCGCTACCGCAGGCAGGTCGGGGAAGAGACGAACTCCATCGACTGGTACATCGCCTTCGCCTGCTTCAAGCTCGCAGTGATTCGTGAAGGCATCCGTGGGCGGCATCAGCGTGGTGAGACGGTGGGGGCGGGCTTCGAGGAGATCGGCGACCGGATCGACTCCGTCGCCGAACGCGGGCTGCAGTTCCTCGATCCCGCCTGACCGACGGATCGCCCACGACATGTGTCATGGGCGATCCGTCGGGTCTGGTCACTCTCTGCTGGAGAGGGCCTCCGCGAAGTCGGCTTCAGCACCCTCGAGGAACGTTGCGAACTCTTCATGGCCGTGGAACTCCTTGTTCACGAAGTCCTCTCCGATCTTCTTGATCACCTCGGGATCGGCCATGCACGTCTCCATCGCGTCCTCCAAGGTGGAGACCACGTCGTCGGGAAGGCCCTTCGGCCCGTAGAGGCCCCAACGGTTGTCGGGGACCGTGGCATTCGGGTATCCGAGCTCGGCGAGAGTGGGCACATCGGGGAGCCAATTGACTCTGTCTGGACCGATTGCGGCGAGCGCAATGAACCGCCCGTCTTCGAGGAAGGCGCGGACCTCCTTGGCTGCCTCGACGGCGTTGAAGTCGACGTCCTTGGCCAGCAGGGCACGGTGTTGGTCGCTCTCGCCCTCGAGTGGAACCACCTTGGTCTCCAGCCCGTACTCCGTCTCGAGGAGGTCGCACGCGAACCCCTTGGGGCTGGTCGGGCCCGGCACCGAGGCGGAGTGCTTGCCTGGGTTGGCCTCGATCGCCTTGAGCAGCTCCTCAGCGGTGTCGAACGGGCCGTCGGCGCGCGCGACCAGGATCTGTGAAGACCCCCACCCCTCGGCAATCGGCGTGAAGTCGGAGACCGAGTAGCCGAGGTCGTCCAGCTGCGGGGAGAGGGTCAGGTACGTCGCCGGGTTCAGGCCGAGGGTGTACCCGTCGGGTTTGGAGTTCATGATTTCTCGGTTGGCGACCGCTCCGGAGGCGCCCTCCTTGTTCATCACCACGACGGTCTGGCCGAGCTCCTCCTCGAGGCAGGGGGCCGCCGCTCGGGTGTTGATGTCGGTGGAGGCTCCGGGGGCGTTTCCGAGCACGATGTTGATCGTCTTGCTCGGGTAGTCCCCTGCGGCGTCGCCGTCTTCACCGGTCGAGACCTGACAGGCAGTAAGGGCGAGTGGGGCCAGCAGGGAACCGGCCACGGCGCGAAGCGCAAGATGTCGGCGGGCACGGGAAGCATTGAGCATGGGCAGCCTTTCAATGGTTGTTCCTATGAACTTTGCCACACCGTAACCTATTCAGGTCCTCGGCGCGTCGGCTTGGTGATGGGCCTGGTGCCGGTGAGGCTGTTGGGGTCCGTGGTGTTACGACTTCCCCCGTCTGGCAGGTTCACGTGGACTACGCCTCGTCGGTTCCCGCTGCTCCCACCGTGGAGCAGTTGCTGGTGCTGCTCGCTGAGCGCGATGCCGCGCTGGTTGAGCGGGATCGGGTGATCGAGCAGTTGTCTGCCCGGGTGGCTGAGCTCGAGGCTCGGCTGGGGAAGAACTCGCAGAACTCCTCCAAGCCGCCGTCCTCGGATGCGTTCTGGACTGCTGCGGTGATCTCGGACTGTGGGCCCTCTTAGCCTGGGTCTTTCACCGAGGCCGGTCGGTGATCTTGGAGATGGTGTCCTTGGACAGCGAGGCACCGAAGATCTCCTCGAAGTGCGCCGAGACTTCACCGGTGGTCAGGCCCTTGGCGACCAGTGACAACACGATCGTGTCGACCCCGCCGAGGCGGCGCTGCCGCTTCTTCACGATCACCGGGTCAAAGCTGCCCTCCCGGTCCCGCGGCACCTCGATCTCCACCGGGCCAACATTGTCGGTCAGCACCGTCTTCGTACGGGCCCCGTTGCGTGAGTTGCCGCTGCCACGTCCGGCCGGGTGGTGCTTGTCATAGCCGAGGTGGTCGGTCATCTCCTCATCCAAGGCGGTCTCGATGACCGTCTTGGTCAACGCCTGCAGCATCCCGTTCGGGCCGGTCATCGCGACCCCACGAGCACGAGCCGAGCGGACCAGCTCCCGCGCGATCGCCAGCTCCTCAGTGGACGGTTCCGAGAGCTCCATCAGCTCCGCAGACTCCGACATGTCCAACTCGTCACCCGGATCGAGAGCCTCCCGGCCCGCGACCGCAGATTCCGCCAGTGACGGCGCCTCAAGCAGCGCCTCCGTACTCGATGGGCTCATGCCCGCCAGTGTTTCGGTCATCAGTGACTCCTCTTCGCCAACCAGTCGGTCGGTGTGTCGAGCCACTTGCACCGTTTTCCTGACAGTCCCGACATGCGGCAACAGGCAGTTCGAGCACGCATCATTGGAACGCAGCAAGGATCAGAGTTCCGTCCAACCGGACGCACGGATCTTGTCGTCCGACCTCTGCGTACCCGACAAGTCCGCGGGCCGAGCCAGGCCCGAGACAGGCAAGAACGTTCGGACCTCGGGCCAGTCAGAAAAGATGTCCAAGTGGCGAGCCTGTGGGTCGACCACTGCCTCTTCCGGCGACAGCACGGGAGCCACGGGGATGTCGCGCGCCCGAAGCATTTCAACCCACTCGTCGCGGGGCTTGGTGAGCAGAGCGGCGGCGATCGCCGCATCTACCTCGTCCGCTCGACGGCATCGCTCGACATAGGATCGGAGGCCCTCGTCAGCGCCCAGGTCGGACCTGCCGATCAGCTCGCACAGGGCCACCCAGAACTGCTCCTCCACCGCGCCAAGGGTCAGATACTTTCCATCCCCTGCCTCGAAGACGCCGTGCGCAGGACGCCGCAGCAGCTCGTCCCGGCTCGGCATGCCCTTGTCGACGTACTCCGCAAAGCGGGGTGCCAGCAACGCGAGGCTGGATGCATAAAGGGAGACGTCCAGATGGCGCGGCTGGCGCGGCTCTCGCAGGCCAGCGAGAACAGCGATGACGCCATAGAGTGCGGCGCCCAGATCGGCTTGGGCAATCGGCACGGCCTCCGACGGGGGCGTGCCGGGGTCGCCCGTCAGGTAGGTGGATCCTGCACGAGCGAGGTAGTTGCTGTTGTGACCCGGCTCCCCCGAGGCGGGCCCGTCCTGACCCCAACCGCTGAGCGACAGGTAAACCAGTCGCGGGTTGCGTGCCGAAAGTTCGTGGAATCCCAGTCCGAGTCGAGCAGTGGCGCCCGGTCTGCCACTCTCCAGGAGTACGTCGGCCTCGTCCGCAAGCGCGACAGCCAACGCGCGATCCTCAGCA
>JAKDNC010000459.1 GCA_030452025.1 Nocardioides sp.
GGGCATCTGATTGTAGAACACGGGGACCTCCGGGTGGGCTCACTTGGAGCGGCTGGCTGATGCCGGCGACGTGAAGGGTGCCCGAGGGAACTGCTCGTGCATTGGGACCCTAAACGGGTTGCGGTGACCTTTCACACCAGGCGTCGGCCACCTTGCGGGATGAACGCGTTGATGGTTGAGCGGTGGCCGACGCGACCGTGAATTTGGTGGCTCAATGTGTTCCGCCCCACTGCCTGACCGTCCGCTCATCGGTTTCTCACGTCGGTCGCTGTGGTGGTTCGCGCTGTATGTCGTCGCCTTGCTTGCCGGCGTCGAGGATTCCGTCGATTGTCGGACGTGGCCATGTGGGCACGCCTACGGTTTCGTCATGCGCGTGACCTTGACCGCAATTGCGGCGTTCGTGGCCCTGACAGCCTGCTCGCTGCCAGTCGGCAACTCGACCGGGCGAGCCCGATGTAAGAGTCCGTACTCCTGGTGGTGAACCGCGCTGTTCGGACGTTTGGGTTGAGGGCAAGCGACTGCCAAAGGACTTTGTGGGCCAATGAATCAGTGAGGACGGCTCGTCCGAGTTCGTCCTACTCAACACCTGTAAGTCGACGACTCGGTGGTTCTGGACGTACCGCGGGCGCCTCTATGCGGATGCTGGCGAGCGTGTTGAAGCGGTCCAGCGCGGTGGTGCCGAGGCACCTCGGTATCAGAAGCGATACGACAACTGCTACTCGCAATAGGCCAGCCGAGGCGGTATGAAGGGCGACCCGAAGGCGCGCTCGGTCTGCGCTGATGCGAACGAGTTCCCAGCGGTCAATCGTTTGGCAGTTCGGCAGCGCTGAGTTGCGAGGAACTCTGACTGTCGATGTCACCACTGCGCCGATTGAGCGACCCGGCTGGCCCCCGCCCCCGTACGTTGACCCATGTGGCGGATGCGGATCTCTGCCGCCACAGGCAGCAGCCCACTGTGCTCCGTACGGCCATTGCGTGGTCGCATTTTCCAACCCTCAAGAGAGGAGTGTCGTAGGTTGGCGGTCGCAGGTGTGTCAGGTGTGACGAGGGGGACTGGAAGCAGCATGGACGTCTTCAAGGTCCACGGCCAGGTCATCGAGGATTACCGACGGTTCACGTCGGGGTTCGTCGAGGTACGCGACCAGCGCATCAAGACGTTTGTCGACCAGCAGTTCGCGGACGGTGTTCAGTGGCCCGACCCGTGGGTCGGGCTGAACCCGTCGTTCGCCAGCGGCGGAGCTGTTCCAGACCTCGTCGATGAAGGCCTCCTTCACCCCGAGGCCACGCGGATCTTCCGCCGCAAGGAGGGCCCCCAAGACCCTGGGCGAGACCCTCTCGTGCTGCACCGCCACCAGCGTCAGGCCGTCGCGGTCGCGCGTACGGGCGCCAGCTACGTGCTGACCACCGGCACGGGGTCCGGCAAGTCGCTGGCTTACATCGTTCCGATCGTTGACGCCGTTCTCCGGGAGACCGCCGAGCGCGGCAACCGGCGTCCCGGAGTGAAGGCGATCGTGGTCTACCCGATGAACGCCCTGGCCAACTCCCAGGTGGAGGAACTGCGGAAGTTCCTGGAGTTCGGTTACCCCGATGGCGGCGAGCCGGTTACGTTCGCCCGCTACACCGGTCAGGAGGGTCCCGACGAGCGGCGCCGCATCCTCGCCGATCCGCCGGACATTCTGCTTACGAACTACGTCATGCTGGATCTGGTCCTGACGCGCCCGGACGAACGCAACCAGCTGGTCCGGGCCGCACAGGGGCTGCAGTTCCTCGCGCTGGATGAGATGCACACCTACCGTGGCCGCCAAGGTGCGGATGTGGCAATGCTGGTCCGCCGTCTTCGCGACGAGTGTCAGGCCGACAGTCTCCAAGTCATCGGCACGAGCGCCACGATGTCGAGCGAGGGCACGCTCGAGGAGCGTGCAAAGGTGGTGGCCGGAGTGGCCACGCGTCTCTTCGGGACCGACGTCCGCCCCGAGCACGTGGTGGGGGAGACGCTGGTGCGCGCCACCCCGGATGTTCAGCCCGACGGCGAGAAGCTGGTTGATGCGGTTCGCGCGAACGGAACCCAACAGCAGCGTGCGTTCGAGGCCTTCATCGGTGACCCGCTGACCAGTTGGGTCGAGACGACCTTCGGCCTCGCGGTGGAGACGATGGATGAAGTCGATGAGCGACTAGTCCGTCGACCGCCCACCACACTGCCGGAGGCCGCCGAGACGCTGGCCGAACTGACGGGCCTTGACAAGCCGTCCTGTGCGTCGGCACTGCGCAACGTCCTGCGCGAGGGGTCGGGGGTCACGCATCCGACGAGCAACCGGCCGGTGTTCGCGTTTCGCCTCCACCAGTTCCTCTCCAAGGGCGACACGGTCTACGTGTCGCTGGAGCCCGAGGACACTCGCCACATCACCGACACCTACCAAGTTCGCGTGCCCGGTCAGCCGGACAAAGCATTGCTGCCGCTCGGCTTCTGTCGCGAGTGTGGTCAGGAATACCTCGTCGTCGCCCGCACCACGGTAGACGGCGAAAGCCAGTTCGTGTCCCGACGCGATGTGGACGCCAGCGGGGGCGACGCCGTCACTGGCTACCTCTATGTCTCCTCCGACTACCCCTGGCCGGACAAGGCCACGGAGATCAATCGCGTCCCCGAGGCGTGGCTGGTGACAGATCCCGACACCGACCGGGTAGAGGTCATCGAGAGCAAGAAGAAGTACCTTCCAACACCCGTATGGCTTCGTGTTGACGGCGGGGTCGACACCACCCGCAGCGGCCTGCAGGCGTGGTTCGTCTCCACACCTTTCGCGTTCTGCATGCGGTGCGGGGTCTCCTACGAGCAGGTGCGCGGCCAGGACTTCGGCAAGCTGGCCACCCTTGACGCAGAGGGCCGTTCCAGCGCCGTGTCGCTCCTGTCTGCGTCGGTGGTCCGCAGTCTCAAGTCCCTGCCGAGTCCCAGCTGCCTTCCACAGCTCGTAAGTTGCTCACCTTCGTCGACAACCGTCAGGACGCCAGCCTGCAGGCCGGTCACTTCAACGATTTCGTGCAGGTCTCCCAGCTGCGCGCCGCCCTGTATGCGGCGCTGGTGAAGGTCGGGCCCCAGGGGCTGACCCACGATGTTCTCGGCGACGTCGTCGCCGACACCCTGGGCCTGCGGATGGTCGACTTCGCCCAGGCGCCCGAGGCCAAGTTCGGCGCCAAGAAGGACGCCGAGCGAGCGCTGCGCGCCGTGGTCGAGTATCAGCTCTACGTTGACCTCCAGCGCGGCTGGCGCGTCACCATGCCCAACCTCGAGCAGACCGGCCTGCTCAAGCTCGCGTACCGCGACCTGCCCGAGCTCGCCGAGGACAAGGAGTCCTGGGAGGGCCCCTACCTCCTCGACCAGATCAGCGCCGCGCAGCGACAAGAGCTGTGTCAGATCTTGCTCGAC
>JAKDNC010000460.1 GCA_030452025.1 Nocardioides sp.
GGTCTGAGATGACTTCCGTGTATTTTGCGTCACAAATAAGTGCGCACGTCGACGCGCATTGGCCAGGCCGGCGCCTGGGTATCTCTCGGGGGTAGCGATGAAAGCCGTGCGTGCACTCGTCCTGTGTGGCGGAAAGGGACTGCGCCTCTCGCCGTTCAGCAACTACTTGGGCAAACCACTCATCCCGGTCCTGAATCGTCCTCTCGTCGGCTACACCCTCGGACGGCTTGCACGCGCCGGCATCACGGATGTCGCGATCAACCACATGGGCGACGACGCGGACCTACGAGCGGCGCTGGGCGACGGCTCGGCGTTCGGCGTGAAGATCACCTACCTTCGCGAGCATTTCCAGCACGGGACCGGCGGGGCGCTGCACCTACTCGGTGATCTCTGGAACGATCACACCAGCCTCGTCGTGACCGTCGCGGACATGGTCTCGACCATCGACCTGCCAGCGATGGTCTCATTCCACCAAGCACACGGCGAGACCGTCACGTTCGGCGCCTACCGCCACAACTGGGCCATAGAGGAGTGGGAGGGCGACGTACTCCTCACGGCGCCGGAGGACCAGAGCAGTGTCGAGGAGTTCCAGTTCAGGCCAGGACCCCTGACCACTTCCCGGGTCGTAACGACGGGGACCTGGGTCCTTGAGCGTCGCGTCCTCGAGGCCGTCCCCAGGCCCGGACCCGACTTCGCCCACGCTGACAACGTCGATCTCAACCGCGACGTCTTCCGTCACCTGACTATCCACGGTCACAGAATGCGCGCGTTCGTCTCGGATCACCGGTTCTTCGACTTCGGAGACCCCATCAGTTTCGTCCAGGGGTCCGTCGCTGCTCTGCATGGCGAGTTCGGATCAATGCGAGCCTCAGAGGATGCTGCCCAGCCCGAGCGTATCCACGCATCGGCCCGAATCTCCCCCACCGCGTTCGTCGACGAGGACACAGTCGTCGGGGCCGACGTGGTTGTCGGCGACCGAGCCCAGGTCCGCGGCTGCGTGCTGCTTCCTGGCGCCCGAGTGCCAGAGGGTGCCGTTATCTCGGCGGCGGTAATGGCTGACGAGACATTGACCAGAGACGCGACCCGTCGCATGTACGCCGACCGCTCGGCCGTCGCGCTCGACACGGTCCCGGCCCCAGGCTCGTGATGAGAACCCTGCTGGCACCCACGGGGGATGCTCGGAACCTCCAGGTCGCGACGTTTCTCGAGACACTCGGGTTGGGCGTCTTCCTCAGCGTTGGGATCCTGCACTTCACGGTCCAGCGCGACATCCCGGCCACCAGCGTCGGACTGGCACTCACGGTCTCCGGGTCGCTCGGCCTGGTCACGGGCATCCCGCTCGGCAGGCTCGCGGATCGTGCTAACACCCGGCTCTTGCTAACGGCCGGTCTTTGTCTCCAAGCCGCCGCCGCGGCGGGTTACGTGCTTGTCGCGGACCGCGCCGGCCTGATCGTGGCCAGCTGCGCGTTCGTGCTCGGCGAGCAGGTTGCCTACGGCGCGCGTGGCGCCATCATGGGCGCAATCTTCCGACCCGAGGAGCGGGTCGCCGGACGTGCCCGCATGAGGGCAACGAACAACGCTGGCATTGCGCTGGGCGGAGGGATCGGTGCCATAGCCCTGGCCCTCGGCACCGCGACCGCGTCGGCCGGGGCCCTCGCCCTCTTCGCGGCCGCCCTGCTCGCCGCTGCGGCGTACTCAGGGCTGCTTCGGGTCTCCAAGCCGAAGGTGGACCACCCAGCGGAGGTTCACGTAAACAGCGTCTGGGGGGTCCTCGCCGACCGCCACTATCTCGCGGTGATAGTGCTGTGCTCGCTCGTCGCGACTCATGCTGCCCTCTTCGAGGTGGGCATGCCGCTGTGGGTGGCGGACAGCACGACCGCTCCGAACTGGATCATCGGCGTGCTCGTCGCCCTGGCCACGATCCTCGTCGTCGGACTTCAGGTGCCGCTCAGCACCGGCGCAGACGACGTCCCGGGCGCCGCCCGAAAGCAGCGCGGTGCTGGATGGCTACTACTCGCAGCCTGCGCCCTCTTCGCACTGGCCGCCGTCCCCTCGGCGAGCGCGCTCGCCGCGGTCATCCTAGTCCTGGCGTCGGTCGCCTACGTCCTTGGCGAGATCCAGCAGACGGCTGGCGCTTGGGGCTTGTCCTATGCCTTGGGCAACGAGGCCCGTATGGGTGAGTACCAGGCCGCGTTCGGTACAGGCGTGTCGTCGGGAGCGCGGCTCGCGCCCATCGTCGTCACCGGCGTCGTGCTCCAGCTCGGCCAAGTCGGCTGGTTGGCGGCAGGCGTCCTCCTTGCGATCACCACGACCTTAACCGTCCCACTGGCCGCCTGGGCGGCCCGTTCGCCCCGAACAACGATGGATGTGGCGGTTTGAGCGACGAGATGACGATTCGGTCCGCTGGGCACGTGGAGTTGTCCCACCCCGGGCCTCGTCGCACGACATGGCACGTTGAGGCGACCCGCCCCGCCACCCTGTGGATGCACTGGGTCCCACGAGTGCACGACATCGGTCCGCTGGTAGCCGAAGCTCTGCGCCCCTTCGGGGCCGCGCCTCGCGTCATCGTGGTCACCGACGAGGAGGTTCACGACCTCTATGGCCAGCTGGTGCGGGCCGTGCTCCTAGAGAGCGGCGTGTCCTGTGACTCGATCGTGCTCGAGGAAGGTGAGGGCTCGAAGTCCCTGGCCACAATCGCGTCGATCACGGACCGGCTTGACGCACTCGGCGTGCACCGACGCAAGGACGCAGTGCTTGGCGTCGGCGGCGGGGTGGTCACCGACGTCGCGTCATTCGCGGCATCGACGTATCGCCGCGGGGTGCATGCCATACGCGTGCCCACCACCCTGCTCGGGCTCGTGGACGCGGGGGTGGGGGTGAAGACCGGCGTGAACCACGGCCGGCACAAGAACCGCCTCGGCACATACCAACCGCCTCTCGCCACCATCATGTGCCCCGAATTTCTGCACACATTGCCCGCGCGCCAAGTGCGCAACGGTGCTGCCGAAATGTTGAAGATGGCCCTCGGCGCCGACGCTGAGCTGTTCGTCCTGCTCGAGTCCGGTGCCCTAGCCGATCGCTGTACCGGCTTCCTCGAGCATCCTGCGCGTGACCAGGCTTGCCAAGACGCCGTCAGCGGGATGATCGGACAGCTAGCCGGCAATCTGTGGGAGTACGAGCTGCGCCGACCCGTCGATCTCGGGCACTCCTTCGGTCCGGCGCTCGAGATGCGCGACCCGTCCCTTCTACACGGCGAGACCGTGGCATGGGACTGCGTGCTGGCCGCTACGTTCGCCGCCCGCCGGGGGTGGCTGGCCACCGACCACCTCGACCGAGTCGTTGCCCTCTTCGCCCAAGCTGGCCTTCTGCTCAAGGCGGACCTCGACGTGACCTTCTTCGAAAATGAA
>JAKDNC010000461.1 GCA_030452025.1 Nocardioides sp.
TCCGGATCCGGAGGATCGTTGTTCTTCCATTTGTCTAGTGGAAGGACAGGGATCATGGGCGATCCATTGAAAGTGCGTGTATCGGGCCCGCTGGCCGGGCTGGTGCCGCCGTTTCGGCAGGAGTTGTTCCGTCTCGGCTATGCTTCGAACACGGTTGCGCACCAGTTGCGGCTGGTTGCCGGTTTGTCTAGATGGCTTGCGGGCAGGGGTATGGTCGCGGCTGATCTGTCAGAGTCGGTGGCCGAGTCGTTCATGCGGTCGTGGCGTCGTACGCCTGTCAATCTGCGCACAACGCGGGCGCTGAAGCCGTTCGTCGGTTTCCTCGATTCCTCCGGTGTACAGCGGAAACATGATGCGCCGAAAACGTTGTCGCCAGCAGATCGGATTTTGGGCGACTTCGCGCGATACCTCGTTGCAGAGCGGGCGCTGCGCCCTGCAACAGTCACGAACTATTTGAACCAGACCGGTCCGTTCCTCCGCTGGCGCATCGAACGTGCAGGTGCTAATTTCGGCAGTCTGGGCGCCGATGAGGTGACGGACTTCCTGCTTTACCGGGCGGAGTCAGAGACACTTGGCTCGATCAAGGTAGCGGCGACGGCCATCAGGTCGCTGTTGCGGTGGATGTTCATGACAGGCATCATACCGAGCCGGTTGGACGCCGCGGTGAGATCGGTCGCCTACTCGTCGTACGCTGGGCTGCCGAAATCCCTGACAAAAACGCAAGTGCAGGCGGTCGCCCGCCAGGCAGACTCGTCGAACGTTGGCACCGCCCGAAACGGGGTGCTGGTCGGTGTTTTGGCCAGGCTGGGGTTGCGCGCCGGGGAGGCTGCGGCGCTGCGCCTCGACGACATCAACTGGCGTTCAGGCACGATCACGGTTCCGGGCAAGGCCGGACGCCGCGTCGTGATGCCGCTGCCCGTCGATGTCGGTGCCGCCCTCGCCGAATATCTGAGTACGGAGCGACCCGCCGCCGATGACCGGCACGTGTTTCTGCGGGTTCTCGCGCCCCACCGTGCGATGAGCCCGGCCGGCATCAGCCAGGTCATCACCGGCATGGGTGCCCGGGCGGGCATCAACGGGCGCATCAGTGCACACCAGCTGCGGCATTACGCGGCGACCGCTGACTTGGCAGCCGGCGGCAACCTGACCGAGGCTGGCCAGTTGTTGCGGCACACCGACCAAGCCACCACCAGAATTTACGCCAGAGTCGACCTGGACATGTTACGGACCTTAGCTATGCCGTGGCCCGGCAACCAAGCTGGCGGCGGTGCCAACGATGCGGAGCGGGCAAACTCATGACCGCGACGAAGACGCTCGGCGAGTACAGCGCCGACTATTTGCGACTGCGCCGCACGATGGGCCACAAACTGGCGCGACACGACTGCCTACTCGCGAGCTTTTTGGCCGAGCAGGCCGCCGCGGGCCGGGATGCGATCACACTGGACGCGGCCATCGCATGGGCCCGCGCGCCGCGCGGCGTCACGCCGGGGTGGTGGGCGCAGCGGTTATCAGCGGTGCGTGGCTTGGCCGATTATGTGCACAATCGCGAACCGGGTCGGGCCGAACAGATCCCAGTCGACGCGATCCCGGCCCGGACGACCAGGACGGTCCCCTATATTTACACGCAAGATCAGATCCGGGCGCTGATGGCCGCTGCGGCCACGCTACAGCCGCCCGTGCGGGGTTTGACCGTGACCGCGATCATCGGTCTGATGGCGGCCACGGGCCTTCGCATCAGTGAATGCATGGCCTTGAACGTCACGGACGTCGACGGCGCCACGCATGTGCTGGCGGTAACCGGTAAACGCGGACGGTCACGACTGGTGCCCATCCATCCGAGCACCACGGCCGCGCTTTCCGATTACCGGCAGGCCGCAACAGCCCTCATCGACAAACCCGACGGCAAAGCCTTGTTCCTGACGTGGACTGGCACCCGGGCACACGCCGGCAACATCGAAGTCGCTTTTCGCGGCCTGATCGATGACCTCGGCTACGCCCCACACCCCGGCGGGCGACCACCCAGACTGCACGATCTGAGGCATTCGTTCAGCACGGACACGCTGACCCGAGCCCATCAAGACGGGGCCGACGTCGATGCGACCGTGGCAGTGTTGGCGACTTATCTCGGTCATGTCAGCCCAGCCAGCACCTATTGGTATTTGACGGCCACGCCCCAACTGCTAGAACTGACAGCGACCAAAGTCGCTGCCGCGCAGCAGGAAGGCCGGCTGCTATGAGCGCGCTCACTTCGACCCTGGAGTCATTTTTCACCTCGTACCTGGCCGGACAGAAAGCGGCCAGCAGGCACACGATCGCCTCCTACCGCGACACCTGGCGGCTGCTGTTGCAATACGTTCACCAGCGCAAACACGTCCGCGCTGACCGAGCCGATTTCACCGACCTGGATGCCGAGACGATCATCGCGTTCCTCTCGCACCTGGAAGACGAACGCGGCAACAGTCCCTCGACCCGCAACGCCCGACTGGCGGCAATCCGTGCCGTGTTCGGCTACGCCTCCTACCACCAGATCCAGCACGCTGACCTCATCGCCCGAGTCATGGCCATCGCTCCGAAGGCCACCGCCCGGCCCGATATCTGCTATCTCACCGACCCCGAGGTCGATGCGCTTCTGGCCGCGCCGAACCTGAGTCGGTGGGTCGGACGCCGTGACCAACTGATCATTGCCACGCTCGTTGCCACCGGGCTTCGAATATCCGAACTCACCGGAATCTGCTGGTCGGATGTGCAGCTCGACTCGCCCAGCTACCTGCGTTGCCACGGCAAAGGCCGCAAAGACCGAACCACGCCCCTTTCACCGTCGCTAGTGACAACGCTGAGAGCCTGGCGCGCCAAAACCAGCCCAGCCGGGCAAGGCCCGGTCTTCACTGCCCAAGGCAGTAGTCGCGCCCTCACTAACGCGGCTGTGACCAAACGTCTGGCAGTCCACACCGTCGTCGCTGAGGCGAAATGCCCAACACTGCACGGTCAGTCAGTGACCCCTCACGTCCTGAGACACACCTGCGCGATGAGAATGCTCGCGGCCGGGATCGATGCCGCGACCATCTCGCTATGGCTCGGACACGAATCGATCGACTCCACTGGGCCCTATCTCCACGCCGACCTCGCCATTAAACAACGAGCACTGGATCGCACAACCGCGCCAACTATCGAAACCGGCACCTACAAACCGACCGCGGGCCTCCTCTCATTCTTGGAGGCCCTATGACAGATTATGCGGAACTTTCCGGACCCCGCGGTCTGCTGACCAGGCTCGTTAAGCGAACCTCGGCATAATCAGAACATCCCGATAACCCAAGTTATGGAAACATTTCCATAACATGGGAAAAGTCAGCGCCTTCTTTGCCGCGAAGCAACAGTAGACGATGTCTACGAG
>JAKDNC010000462.1 GCA_030452025.1 Nocardioides sp.
TGCTGGTCCGGCGGACGAACACACCCTGGAGACCCTCATGGAACGCATCTTCGAGACCCCCGAGCCGATCGAGCTGTACGTCGAGCTCGGAAAGGGCTCACTGCAGGTGACCGCCGGCGAGGTCACGAGTACGACGGTCAGCGTCACCGGCCGCCATGCCGACGACGTGGAAATCGTCCATGAGGGACGAAAGGTGGCGGTGCTCGCGCCCCGCAGTCGCGGCCTGTTCGGGGAGGACTCACGCCTCGACGTCACGGTGTGGCTGCCGACCGGATCGGATCTGGTCACCAAGACGGGGTCGGCCAACCAGACCACCCGGGGCACCCTGGGGCGGGCCCGCGTCAAGACGGGGTCCGGCGACCTCAGGTTCGACACCTTCACCGGTGAGGCGACGCTCGAGTCCGGATCCGGCGACATCTCCATCGAGGTCGTGGCCGAGCTCCGGATCAAGAGCGGCTCCGGCGACGTCGGCATCGATCGGGCCGAGGGAGAGTGTGGCGTCTCCACCGGCAGCGGCGACATTTCCATCGGCATCGCCCAGGCCACCGTGCTCGCCAAGACCGGGTCCGGCGATCTGCGGATCCGGGTCGCCCACGCGGACATCAACTTCAACGGCGCCAGTGGCCACTTGATCATCGGGGAGTTCCATCGCGGGGGACTCACCGCGAAGAACGCCTCAGGCGACATCCGCATCGGCGTCCCGGGAGGAATCCCGATCTGGACCGACCTCACCACGGTGACCGGCCGGCTGACCTCCAACATCGAGGGTGCCGGCGAGCCGACCAGTGGTCAGGACTACATCGAGCTCCGCGCCAAGACGGCCAGCGGAGACATCAACCTCGAGCAGCTGTGAAGGACTCATCATGACCATCACCGACTACACCCTGCGCGCCGATGCCCACCAGCGCCAGGCCGAGCGGCGTACCCGCACCGCCGAGGACAACCTCGCGCCCCGACCCCGGCGACGTCACGCTCTGGCCCAGCAGTTTCGCAGGATCGCCAACGCGATCGACAACTGAGCCTCGGAGCGCGAACCGATCAGGAGCGCATCGCGACGCCGTGGCGCCAGTAGCCCATGAACGCCACCTGGCGGCGATCCACCTCGAGCTCCTTGACCAGCGCCCTGCGAAGCGTCGTCACAACCCTCGACTCCCCGGCGATCCACGCATAGAGCCCAGCCAGGTCATGGCCGACGACCGTCTCGTCACCGATCACCTCACCGGAGGACGAGTAGCTCGGCGTCTCCCACAGGTCCGGGTCGACCGCCGTGCCTTCGACCAGGTCCGCGACGGGCTCGAGGCCGAAGTGCTCGCGGACCGCGGCGATCTGCTTGCGTCCGTGCGGCGACCCGTCACGCGGGAGCCAGACCACCTTGAGATCCTCCGGCGAGGGTACGTCGAGGACGTCGTCGCTGGTCGGCACCTCGAGGAAGGCGATCCCCCTCGTCCCGGCCGGCAGGTCCGTGAGGATGCTGCAGATGGCCGGCACGGCGGTCTCGTCACCGGCAAGCATCAGGTTGCGCGCGGTCCCGGGTTCGAACTCGATACCGCCGAACGGCAGGCCCCTGCGCGGCCCGACCAGGACGAGGCGGTCACCGACCGAGGCCCGCGCCGCCCACGCCGAGCCGGGCCCGGTCTCGCCGTCCTCGTCGTGGAGCACGAAGTCGACCACCAGCCGGGTGTCCTCACCGCTGCCACGCACCTCACGGACGGTGTAGGTCCGCATGTGGCCCCGCTCGGCGGGTGGGATGTCCAGCCAGGTGGTGAACCAAGCGCTATCGGCGCCCTCGAAGGACGGCAGGTTGCCGGCGGCGTTGGGAAAGACCAGCTTGATCCGCTGGTCGTAGAGCTTCCCGTCCACACCGAAGTCGGCCAACACCGAGTGGGCGAGCTCGACCCGGACGAAGCTGGGCGTGATCCGCTCGACGCTGAGCGCCTCGACCTCCGTGAGGATCATGGGGAGCTCGTGCGTGGTCGTGGTCATGTCGGGTGAGTCCCTTCGTCGGTGCAGCGGTGGCGGCCGATCGGCACCACCAACGGTGTGTGCGAGACCGGGTCGGGGACGACCCGGCTCTCAAGACCGAAGACGTCACGGACGACGTCCTCGGTGACGACCTCGGTCGGCTCACCCTCGGCGATCACCTCGCCGTGGCGCATCGCCACGAGGTGGTCGGCATAGCGGGCCGAGAGGTTGAGGTCGTGCAGAACCATCACGATGGTGGTGCCGCATCGCTGGTTCAGGTCGGCGAGCAGGTCGAGCATCTCCACCTGGTGGGCCACGTCGAGGTACGTCGTCGGCTCGTCCAGCAACAACAGCTCGGTCCCCTGGGCCAGGGCCATCGCGATCCACACGCGTTGGCGCTGGCCGCCGGAGAGCTCGTCGACGATGCGGTCCGCGAGCTCCGTCGTGCCGGTCAGGGACAGGGCCTCGGCCACCGCCTCCTCGTCCTCGGAGGACCAGCGTCGGAACATCCCCTGGTGCGGGTGGCGCCCGCGGCCGACCAGGTCGACCACGCTCACCCCTTCGGGCGTGATCGGTGACTGCGGCAGCAGGCCGAGCGTCCTGGCGACGTCCCTCGTGGAGCTCTTGTGGATCGCGGTGCCGTCGAGCAGGACGGACCCGGAGACCGGCTTGAGCAGCCGCGCCATCCCCCGCAACAGGGTTGACTTGCCGCAGGCGTTGGCCCCCACGATCACGGTCACCCGGTGGTCGGGGATCCGCACGGAAAGATCGGTGACGACGGTGCGCTCGCCGTAGCCGAGGGACACCGTGTCGGCGACCAGCCGCGCCGGGCAAGTCCGGTCGCCGCTCTCGTGAGCAGCGCCGCCGTCGGCGGCCGCGGTCTCGAGCCGGGTCGGGCTCGCGATGGCACTTTCCTTCAGATCGCTCACGCGTTCTTCCTTCCGGTGCGGCCGCTGGCGAGCAGCCAGAGCAGGAACGGCGCCCCGAGCGCGCCGGTGACGACACCAACCGGGAAGTTGATGTCCATCAGGAGGTAGTCGGCGATGTAGTCGGCTGCGACCACGATCACCGACCCGGCCAGTCCGGCGCCGACCAGCGTAGTCCGCCCGCGATTGAGCGCCCGCGAGATGGGGCCGGCCAGGAACGAGACGAATGCGACCGGGCCTGCCGCGGCGACCCCGACAGCGACGAGGACGACGGCCAGCACGAGCAGCGCATCCATCCGGCTGCGGGGGACGCCCAGACCTGCGGAGGTCTCCTCGCCGAGCTCGGTGATCCTCAGCGACTGCGCCAACCACAGGGTCACCGGCAGTAGGACGAGGAGGACCAGCGCGATGACCCGGATGGTCGACCAGTCGGCCTGACTGACGCTGCCGGTCAACCAGCGCAGGACAAGCTGCGTGTCGTCCTCGTCGGCGCGGGTGAAG
>JAKDNC010000463.1 GCA_030452025.1 Nocardioides sp.
CATCGGGCTACCGGTTCGGGTCACCGGTAGCCGAACCCTCAACGACGACGCCGCAGGGCAGCAGTGTGGATGTTCCGGTTGACCCGTCCGGAGACGATCCCGGGACAGGGTCGTCCTACGGGGCGACAGCGATCGCGCGAGGCCCCGCTCCCCGACGTGCCGGTGCCGTCTTCACCGACTCATACTCACCCTCACGCCCTGCGTGGAAGTTTTGGACGTGCCCGCGCCGGGGCTCCGCCAGACCGCCGTGTGCCCGCCCCTGCTGATGAGCGAGATTCCTGACTTGACTACATGTAGGCAAGTCGGACTAACATCGCCATATGACGATGAAAATGATGAATGGCGTTGATGGGTCCATCGACGAGACCCGTGCGTTGACCGCGGCCGGCTGCCTGTTCCACGGCTTCAGCGACCCGTCCCGGCTCGCCATCGTGCGCCATCTCGCCCTGGGCGAGCACCGGGTGGTGGACCTGACCTCGCACCTGGGTCTGGCCCAGTCCACGGTGTCCAAACACTTGGCCTGTCTCAGAGACTGCGGCCTGGTCGCTTCCCGCCCCCAGGGCCGCGCCTCAGTCTTCTCGCTCAACCACACCGACGCGGTCATGGACCTCCTCGCCGCTGCGGAGCGGCTGCTGGACCTCACCGGCGACGCGGTCACCCTCTGCCCCAACTTCGGCACCACCGAAACGCAGGTCGAAGACTGATGGCCGCGCACATGCACGCACCGACCGACCTGACCGCGGAGGACAAGACCCGGCTGGGGCGGCGGGCACAGCTGCTCGCCGGCGCCTCGGTCGGCTACAACGTCATCGAGGCCGTCATCGCGATCACCGCCGGACTGGCTGCCGGGTCGGTCGCCCTGGTCGGGTTCGGTCTGGACTCCACCGTGGAGGTCTCCAGCGGACTGATCATCCTGTGGCAGTTCCGCCACGCCATGCCCGAGAGCCGCGAGAGAGTGGCACTACGACTGATGGCCATCTCGTTCTTCGCGCTGGCCGCCTACGTGACCTTCGAGTCCCTCCGAGCACTGATCGGTGGCCACGACCCCGACCACTCGACAGTGGGCATCGCGATCGCGATCGCGTCGCTGTTCATCATGCCGTTCCTGTCCTGGGCACAGCGTCGGACCGGCAAGGCCCTGGGCTCCAACGCCGTGGTCGCCGACTCCACCCAGACCCTGCTGTGCACCTATCTCTCCGCCGTGCTGCTCCTCGGCCTGGTTCTCAACTCCACACTGGGCTGGTCCTGGGCCGATCCCATCGCGGGTCTGGTGATCGCCGCGGTCGCGGTCAAGGAGGGTCTTGAGGCATGGCGCGGCGAAGGCTGCTGCGCTCCCACGGGCACCGCCTCCGGCCACTCGGATGAGGGCCATGGCTGCGCCGACGGCTGCTGCGCGTCCACCGACCAAGAGGTCGCGCAGGCGCCCGTCAACTCCCCGCTCATGCACATCTCCGGACCAGCAGAGCCCGAACGGTGAAGAAGATCGCGGCACGGCGACTGCCGTTGATCGGCGCGATGACGCGTGACCTCGAGCGGCACGGGAGACTGCGGCCGGTCACAGCGACCGTCATGTGGGGCGCATACGCTGCCCACGCGTTGCTTGTGGTGCGGGTGCTGCGCCGCCCTCGTGCCCGATTGTCGCTTCCAGCTCGTCCGGCAATGATCAGCGGCACTGCCTTGGTCGCCGCTGGACTCGCGACCTGTCTCGCCGGGATGAGGCGCTTCGACGGGCCCAGCGAGCTGACTGGCACAAGCAACCAGGCACTGGCCACCACCGGCATATACAGATACTCGCGCAACCCCCAATACGTCGGGTACGTGACGGTCCTGGCCGGTGCAGCGCTGGCACAGCGCAGCAGCACCGCACTCGCCTGCACGGGGATGATGGCCGCCGCCTACGCCACCTGGGTCCCCATCGAGGAGCATCACTTGCGGGAGCTTCACGGACAGACGTACGACGACTACCGGCACGTCACCAACCGCTGGTGGGGGCCGCAGCAACCAGCGGGACCCCGTAATCGAGTTCTCCTGAACGGTAAAGGGACGATGCCGTACTTTCGGATCTGCCGCTGGATCCGTAGATTGACGAGATCGTGCCTCTGGGCAGGAGCCGTCAGTATTCAACGGGAATCCCGTCAGTGTTTCCTGCATCTCGACAGTTGCTGTCGAGATGCGGCGAACTTCTCCACGCAGGTGCAGTGTTCCTTTCAACACTGGATCACTGGAGATTCGCGCTTGGTCAGCGCCAGTTGAGCGGAGCCTTGAAGCGAGTTCCTGCTGCAGCTAGCGTGCGCTATGGGTCTTCCGAGTCTGCCATCGACAGCATGGGATGCTGGGGACCTTTGGCTCTTGAAGGGTGCCTATGTCCAACCTGCCGGTTGCTCGCCCGAAGATCGTTTGTCTGTGCGGTTCCCTGCGCTTCAGCAGGGAATTTGCGACCGAGCGCACGCGCTTGACGCTCGATCTGGCGATCGTCCTGGCTCCGGAGGCCACCGAGGCGTCTGTGCTGGACCCTTCGCTCGCCCGCGCCTTGGGAGAGTTGCACCTCCGCCGGATCGACCTCGCTGACGAGGTGCGAATCGTTAACCCCGGTGGCTACATCGGGGAGGCCACCCGCCGCGAGATCGCGTACGCCGACGCATGGGGCAAGCGCGTCACGTACTTCCACGAACTGGCCATGAGGGACAGCAAGTAGGGCGTCGAGGTCGCTGATGCGGCGGTCGAGGCATGGCCGGCTCGGGCGTCGCGACAGTCGCGCGTTCAGCGCGCCGGGGCGACCGTTCGGCGCATCACCGTGTTCTTCAGCCCCTTGGGCCGGATGAAGTCGAAACCGGCGCGCTCGTAGACGGCTTTCGTCCCGTTGTAGAGGAACGACGAGGACAGCCGCCGCTCTCCCGGGATGTGGGGGTACCCCTCGACGACGCCGCCGCCCGCCTGCGCGATCAGGTCGAGCGCCCCCTGCAGCGCGACGGGCACCAGACCGTGCCGGCGGAACCGCTTGTCGACGAAGATGCAGGTGATCCGGTAGTCGGGCTCGAGGTCCTGCTCCTGGAGGTACTGCTTGCGGTGGTGGATGTCGGGCAGCTCGGCCGGAGTGCCGTACTCCGCCCAGGCGATCGCCTCCTCGCCGTCCTCACCGTCACGGACGACCAGCGCCGCGTGGGCAATGTCCTCCTCGACCATGCACTTCTTGAATGCCCGGTTGCCGTCGTAGCCCGGGACGTGGTCGGCTCGCTCGGCATGGAACGCGATGCACCAACACCCGCCGAAGATGCCGTTGTGTCGCTCCACCAGCGCTGCGAAGAGGTGCCACGTGTCCGGGGTCAGCGCCTTGATCGTCGTGGAGCCCGGGTCCTGGGTCGCCATGACCTCGACCATACCCGGGCCA
>JAKDNC010000464.1 GCA_030452025.1 Nocardioides sp.
CATTCCGATGAGCATTTCCGGCTCTTCGCAGCTACCCCCTCAGCTGCGAAGAGCCGCATTTCCCTTTCTGCCTCCGCGATGCCCTCCATGCTCGGCAGCGGCGGCGCGGGGCTACCGCCTGGGGCCCGCTTCACAGCGAAACTGGCTCTTCGCAGATGAGGGTGTAGCGGCCGGTGGCAGGGTCGGTGCGTCGGTGCAGGGATAGACGTCGAGGTCTCCCGATGATGGAAGTTCTCACGCTCGCCATCAGGAAGACCTCGACGTGCCCAACGCTACCTTCGACAGTCCCGATCTGACGACCTTCGCGCGACTGGACGAGCTCGGCCTGGTCGCTGTCGGTCAGCGACTCCTGGCCGAGCGAGCGGTGCTCGAGTGCCGGCTCGCCGAGGAGGATCCGTGGTGCCGGGCTTGTGGAGCACGTTCGACCTCGCGGGGAACGGTCTCGAGGTCGCTGGCGCATGCCCCGTTCGGGCACCGGCCCACGACGCTGCTGGTGCGGATCCGCCGATACCGGTGCGATCACTGCGGGAACCGCTGGCGCGAGGACACCTCGACCATCGCCCCGGAGCGGGCGAAGCTCACCCGCGGCGGGACCCGTTGGGCATTGGAAGCGCTGGTGGTCGATCACCTCTCGATCGCACGCGTCGCTGCTGGGCTGGGCGTGGCCTGGCATACCGCCAACGACGCGGTTCTGGCTGAGGGCCAGCGCCTGTTGATCGATGACCCGGCCCGCTTCGATGGCGTTGCCGTGATCGGCGTGGACGAGCACGTATGGCGCCACACCCGGCGCGGCGACAAGTACGTCACCGTCATCATCGACCTCACCCCGGCCCGGGACGGGAGCGGGCCGGCGCGGCTGCTGGACATGATCCCCGGCCGTTCCAAAGCGGTGTTCAAGGCATGGCTCGAGGCCCGACCCAGGGACTGGAAGGACCGCATCGAGGTGGTCGCGATGGACGGATTCACCGGGTTCAAGACCGCGACCGGCGAAGCGTTGCCGGGAGCGGTCGCGGTCATGGACCCCTTCCACGTCGTTCGCCTCGCTGGAGACGCTCTGGATGACTGTCGCCGCCGGATCCAGCAGAAGCTTCACAAGCGCCGGGGCCAGAAGAACGATCCTCTCTACAAGGCTCGGCGCACTCTCCATACCGGCACCAGCTTGTTGACCGAGCGCCAGTGCGAGCGGCTCAGCGTCTTGTTCGCCCAGGCCGAGCACGCCGCGGTCGAAGCGACGTGGGAGGTCTACCAAGCGATGATCACCGCGTATCGCCACCGGGACCCCTCTGCGGGCAGGGACCTGATGGACAAACTCATCACCGCCCTGGCCCGCAGAATCCCCGAGCAGCTGCCCGAGATCGCCAAGCTCGGGCGGACCCTGAACCAGCGCGCCCAGGACGTGCTGAGCTTCTTCGACCGACCCGGCACCAGCAACGGACCGACCGAGGCGATCAACGGCCGGCTCGAGCACCTCCGCGGCATCGCCCTCGGCTTCCGCAACCTCACCCACTACATCGCCCGCGGCCTCCTCGAAGCCGGCGGATTCAGACCTGATTTGCACAGGTTTAGTGACCCACGGCGTCCGGGGTCTCGAGGGCGTTGAGGATGTGGCGGGCATCGTCGGTGAGGGGGCGGCGGCGGTGTGGAGGTGTCCGCCGATGTTGATCTGGACCTCGAGCAGCGGCTTCAGGGTGCGGATGATCTTCCGGATTCTGAACCCGGTGGCAGTCTGGAGGTAGCGGGCGATCGCCAACGCGGTGAACACGATCGTCAGGTGGGCTTCGATCGCATCGCGTTGTCGGTGGAACATGGGCCTGGCCCGGAGGTCCGTCTTGCTCATCCCGGAACGACTGATTCAATCCTGTGCTTGAATGTGACCTAGAGCATTCCGATGCTCCGCAACAGATGGTCATCATTGGTGGGTGCTGGGGTCATTCACCACAGCCTGAGTGCGCAGAAGGCGTGCTCAAGAAGGGAAATGTGAACATGCGCATGAAGAAGAGGTCAACGCGGGGGCGTGCTCTCTCGGTGTTCGCGGCCGCAGGCCTCGTGGTGCTCGGGGGTGCCAGCGCGGCCAGCGCCGACAGCGCGGCACCGGAGTCTGCGAGCTACGGCGGTTCCGTGGTGTCGATGGAAGGCGACGTCCAGATCATCGATGCTGGTACGACGGCCACGGGTGGCTGGGTCGCATTTACAGGTGACGGCACCGTAACGGTCACGCCGGAGGACATCACGTCGATCCCCACTTCGGAGCCAGGCACTGTGTCGCCGTACGCGACGGAGTACGTTGGCGGCGGCGAGTGGACGTACGGGACGAGCATCAACGGCGGTGGGCAGAAGACCTGTACGTCGCAGTACTACCACGGCAGCCGGCGTCATTCGGCCACGGTCGCAATGAACGGGAAGACAGACGTGGATGTGGAGTCGGCGGGCGAGCTCGCGTTCGCAAATGTGGGTTCTTGGACGTTTGCGACCTGCTACGCGTACTGGAGCAACCTCTGAGCCTCGCTGATACTTCTCTCGGAGACACCGAAGGGCACGGCGGGCGATCGAAAAGATCATGCGCTGTGCCCTTCGGGTTGCGCCCCCTGTTGGTCCTCGTCGCAGGGATCGGCTTCGGGCTCCTCGTCTGCGTGGTCAACGCGACTGCGTTCACCGGTCAGGTCTTTCTCTCCAAGCTCTTGGGAGGGATCTGGGCCTGGGTCTGCGTGTCCTATGTCGTCGCATGGGCAGGAAGCGGCACGTGGGCTCATTTCTGGCGACCGCTCCTGTTCATCGAGTCGGCCGTCATCACGTACTACGTCTACGACTTCCTCGAGCAGGCCCTACGCCCGACGACTATCGCGGTAGGGCCACCGGACGTTCTGTTCGGTGCGGTCTATACGGTGGCAGCGCTCCTGATGTGCGCGACGTTCCGGGTTGTGATCCCTGTCGCCAAGGGGACGTCGCGGTGGCGAATCCCAGCTTTTGCATCCATTCTAGCCCTGGTAGCGTATTTCGCCTTTGCGCAGTACCCGGAACCCGGCCTCCCGCCCACGAGCGTGTTCTACGACCCTGTTCAGCAGGCGGTGTCACTCGTCGTGATCGGGGCCGCGGTCCTCGCTGTCATCATCTTCGCCTCCCGGCCGAGCACGGTGCGAAGAACCTCGCATGCGCGGTGAGGCTGGAGAAGACAGACTCCCTGAGAGCTGATGCTCCCGGGGATTCGGCTGTCGGAAGTGACGATCAATCCCCTGACTTGCACCGGTTTAATGACCCACGACGTCCGGGGTCCCGAGGGCGTTGAGGATGTGGCGGGCGTCGTCGGTGAGGGGATCGACGGCGGTGTGGAGGTGTCCGCCGATGTTGACCTGGACCTCGAGAAGCGGCTTCAGGGTGTGGA
>JAKDNC010000465.1 GCA_030452025.1 Nocardioides sp.
ACAGGCTGCGGCGATGCTGGTGTCGAGCCGAGGACGTCGACCACGAAGACCAAGTCGTCACCGGGCTTGATGTCCTCTCCCCGTCCGTCTTCACCGTAGCCGAACTCCGACGGCACGATCAGCATCACGCGGCTGCCGGCCTTGACACCGACCAAGAGCTTGTCCCACGCGGGGATCAGGCTGCCCGCACCGATCTGGAAGGGCGTGATGTCCTTCGAGTAGTTCTCGTCGAAGACCTTGTTGCTGCCCCAGACCGAGCCGAGGTAGCGCATCGCCAGGTCTTCGCCCTTCTTGACCGGATCGCCCTTGCCCTGCACCAGGGTGATCTTCTGCAGTCGCGGCGCCCCCGCAGGTGCCTTGGAGAAGTCGAAGCTGCTGGGCACACCCTTGGCGAACTTGATCACCGGCCGCCCGGCGCCGGCGTCAGTCTTCTTGGCGATCTCCGGCTCGAGCTTGGCGAGGATGTCAACGACGAAGACGACGGTGTCGCCCGGGCTGATGAAGAGGGTCGGGTTGCCCTGGTCGCCGTAGGCGTCCTCGGGGCTCGCCTCGACCACGACCCGGGAGCCGACCTTCTGGTCGATGATCGCCTTCTTGAGCGCGGGGATCGACTCCTTGCCGAGCTCCAGTACCTGTGAGGTGACCCTCCCGCTCTGGGGAGCCGGATCCCAGGTGCTGATTGCCTTCTCACCGACGTAGCCGTTGCCGACGTAGTAATGGGCCATCACCGCATCGCCCGCGGCGACGGTGTCGCCGTCGCCTTCGCTGAGCACATCAACCTCGGTGTCGGAGCGCTCGACGCGGCCGTCGTACTTCACGGTGGGTTCCGCCCCGAACTCGCCGGAGACACTGATCTCACCGGAGTTCCCGGACTCGTCATCGCTGCCGCAGGCGGACAGCCCGACGAGGACCAGGGACAGGGCGCTGATGAGCGCGAGGACGCGAGGCAAGGGACACCACTTTCGCAGTTGGCAGGACGAGCGGGCACAGCCTAGACGACCAGTTCCCTGCGCTCGCACGCTGCGCCCCGTTCGGGACCCACGCTGGGCAGCGTTCTCGATCAGTGGCGCACCGATGTCACATGCCGTCGATGAGGCGCTGCACTCGCTCATCGACCGCCTTGAACGGGTCCTTGCACAAGACGGTGCGCTGCGCCTGGTCGTTGAGCTTGAGGTGCACCCAGTCAACGGTGAAGTCGCGCCGGCGTTCCTGGGCCTTCTTGATGAACTCGCCACGCAGCCTGGCCCTGGTGGTCTGGGGCGGGACGCTCTTGGCCTCGAAGACCTTGACGTCGTTGGTCACCCTGGTCACGGCCCCCCGCTTCTCGAGCAGGTAGTAGAGGCCCCGATCGCGGTGGATGTCGTGGTAGGCAAGGTCGAGCTGGGCGATGCGGGGATGACCCAGCGACAGGTCGTGCTTGGCGCGGTAACGCTCGATCAGCTTCCACTTGATCACCCAGTCGATCTCCCGCTCGACGAGGCTCAGGTCGCCGGACTCGACGGCCTTCAGCCCGCGCTCCCAGAGGTCGAGCGCCTGGTCGATGATCGGCGTCCGGATCTCGCGACGGTCGACGAAGTCACGGGCCCGGGTGAGGTACTCCTGCTGGATCTCGAGCGCGCTGGCCTCGCGGCCGTTGGCGAGGCGGATCTTCTTCCGCCCGGTCATGTCGTGGGATATCTCGCGGATCGCGCGGATCGGGTTCTCCATCGTGAGGTCGCGCATCACCACGCCCTCCTCGATCATCCGCAGCACAAGATCGCAGGTGGTCACCTTGAGCAACGTGGTGGTCTCGCTCATGTTGGAGTCGCCGACGATGACGTGGAGGCGGCGATATTTCTCCGCGTCCGCATGCGGTTCGTCGCGGGTGTTGATGATCGGGCGGCTGCGGGTGGTGGCGCTGGAGACGCCCTCCCAGATGTGCTCGGCGCGCTGGCTGACGGAGTACGACGCCCCACGTGGTGTCTGGATGATCTTGCCGGCGCCCACGATGATCTGGCGGGTCACCAGGAACGGGATGAGGATGTCGGCCAGCCGGCTGAACTCCCCGGCCCGGCCGACGAGGTAGTTCTCATGACAGCCGTAGGAGTTTCCGGCCGAGTCGGTGTTGTTCTTGAACAGGTAGATGTCTCCGGCGATGCCTTCGTCGTGGAGTCGCTGCTCCGCGTCGATGAGCAGCCCCTCGAGCACCCGCTCCCCGGCCTTGTCGTGCGTGACGAGTTCGACGATGTCGTCGCACTCGGGTGTGGCGTATTCCGGGTGGCTCCCGACGTCGAGGTAGAGCCGGGCGCCGTTGCGCAGGAAGACGTTGCTGCTGCGGCCCCACGAGACCACCTTGCGGAACAGGTAGCGGGCGACCTCGTCGGGACTCAGCCGTCGCTGGCCATGGAACGTGCACGTGACGCCGTACTCGTTCTCGATTCCGAAGATGCGGCGGTCCATGGCCCAACACTAGTCACCCACTGGGCATCCGCGTGGGAGGTTCGGGTCAGGACAGCGGGTCGTTCGGATCGACCGGAGGCTGGGGAGTTGGTGGCGTGACGGGCGGCGCCACCGGGGGCTCGCCGGTCACCGGATCCTCCAGTGGCGTGGAGTCGTCCGCTTCGGTGGGCACGGTCGGGCCCGGGCCGCTCTGGGGATCCTCGTCGTGGGACGGGTCCTCGCTCGCCGCTCCGCGCTCGCCGAGGAGATCGTGGATCTGGGTCGGCCGCAGCCGGCGGAACTTGCGCGGCTGGGTGCGGCTCCGGTCGAGCACGGCGACCTCGAGGGCGTCGTCGGGGATCACCCGGTCGCCGGAGTCGGAGTGGCCCAGCGCGGCCACCGCGACGCCCAGTGCCTCGCCCAGTGAGGCTCCCTCGCTGTAGTGCTCCTTGAGGTGAGCCGCCACGACGTCCGCGGCACCGCCCATGACGGCGTACTCGTGCTCGTCGGCGAGCTGCCCGTCGTAGGTGAGGCGATACATCTGGTCGTCCGCGGCACTGTCGCCGATCTCGGCGACGAAGATCTCCACCTCGTAGGGCTTCTCACCGCCACTGGAGAAGATCGTGCCGAGCGTCTGAGCGTAGGCGTTGGCCAGGCCACGTCCGGTGACGTCGCGACGGTCGTAGGCGTAGCCGCGCATGTCGGCCAGGCGCACGCCGGCGATGCGCAGATTCTCGAACTCGTTGTAGCGACCCACCGCGGCGAACGCGATCCGATCGTAGATCTCCGAGACCTTGTGGAGGGCTTGGGAGGGATTCTCCGAGACGAACAGGATGCCGTCGGCGCACTGCACGGCGACCACCGAACGGCCGCGCGCGATGCCCTTGCGGGCGAAGTCCGCGCGGTCCTTCATCAACTGCTCGGGAGAGACGTAGTAGGGCATGCTCATGGTGTCTGGA
>JAKDNC010000466.1 GCA_030452025.1 Nocardioides sp.
ACGCCGCCACGGGGCATGGCGGCGTACCCACGGATCACCCCGTCAGCGGGCCGGGGTCTGAAGGTCAGCCGGCCGGGTCGGTTGACCCCCGGTCGATCTCCGCGAGCTCGCGTTTCGACTCGTCGGTGCCGGGAATTTCGCTGCCGCGCAGCGAGCAGCCAGCGGTCTCGACGACACCGAGCATCGCGACTGCGCCGACCGCACACGCGGCCATCAGGTAGTAGGCCGGGAACAGGTTGTCCCCGGTTTTGTTGATGAACCAGTCGTTCACCGCCGGTGCCGTGCCACCGAAGAGGGAGGTCGACACGTTGTAGGCGATCGCGAACCCGGCGAACCGCACCTGGGTCGGGAACATCGCCGGGAACGTCGCGGAGATGGTCGCCAGCTGGGGTGCGTAGAGCAGGCCGAGCACCGCGAAGCCGACGATCGCACCGGCGACGTTGGTGCCCATCAGTGAGTACATCGGCACGGCGAGCACGAACAGGCCCAGCAGGGATCCCCACCAGAGCGGCTTGCGGCCGGTCTTGTCGGAGAGGCGGCCGATGAACGGCAGCGTGACCATCATGGCGACCATGCCGATGATCGGCACCACCAGCGACATCGTCGTGGTCAGCCCGATCTCCGCCTGGAGGTAGGTCGGCATGTAGCTGAGCAGCGTGTAGTTGGCGACGTTGAGCGCGACAACCATTCCGCCGAGGATCAGCAGCTGCTTCCAGAATCCCTGGCACAGCTCGAAGAAGGCGGTCGTGGCCTGCTCCTCGGTGCTGCCGGTCTCGTGGGCTTCCTCGAAGACCGGGGTGTCGTCCATCCGGGCACGGAGGTAGAGCCCGATCCCACCGAGCGGTGCGGCGATCAGGAACGGGATCCGCCAACCCCAGTCGCCCATGTTCGCCTCGCTGAGGACCAGCGAGAAGACCAGCATGATCGTGGCGCCGGAGGCGAAGCCGGACAGGGTGCCGAACTCGAGGAAGCTGCCCAGGAATCCGCGCTTGCGGTCCGGTGCGTACTCGGCCATGAAGGTCGCCGCGCCGCCGTACTCTCCACCGGTCGAGAAACCCTGGACCATGCGCAAGATGATCAGGATGGTGGGGGCCCAGAAGCCGATCGTGTCGTAGGATGGGATCAGACCGACGCAGAAGGTCGAGCCGGACATCATCACGATGGTGAGCGCGAGCACCGCCTTGCGGCCGAGGCGGTCACCGAGGGGGCCCCAGAAGAGGCCGCCGAGGGGTCGGACCAGGAACGAGATGGCGAAGGTGGCGAGCGCGAAGAGCGTCGCATCCTCGGTGGAGCCAGGGAACAGTGCGCCCGAGATGTAGCTCACGCCGTAGGCGTAGAGGCCGTAGTCGAACCACTCCGTCGCGTTGCCGATGGCGGATGCGGCCACGGCCCTCTTCACTGTTTCCGGTGGCGCGTCCCCACCGGGAGTATGGGTCGTTTCGCTCGGTCCTGCCATGGTCAGGAGCTCCTCTGGATGGCTTTCGACTGACTGCTCAACCCCCCACAATGACTTGAAATGGGCTGAAGTTGCACGTCGACGGTCCAGAAACACGTGTCGGGCCCCCGTGTTGAGACGATCCAGGGGATCGTTCCACGGAGTTCGCCACCCATGGTCAGATCGCGGCCAGGTGTCCCGATCCGAGCGCATCGGGGGGAAGCGGGAGGATGCCCATGTCGGTGGCCAGGTGGACCATCTCGCAGACCAGTCCCGAGCGGCGGGCGACGTCGTGGAGCGCAGCAGCCCACTCCTGGTCGAGCGGGAGCACTTGCTGGCTGCCCGGACGGGAGAGCAGGAAGGCGATCCGGGTCGGGTTCTCGCCGGCGGAGTCACCGACGACCGGCACGACGTCGCGAAGGAAGCCTGCGAACGCGTCGCGTTCCTCGCCCGCAGGTGGAGTGTCGGCGTCCTCGATCTCGGTGAGGTGCGGGATCGGACTGCCGCTCTCGGCGATCAGCAGCCACCACACGGAACGCCGACCGAAGCCGAGCGGGGTCATCAGTCTCGTCCAGGCATCCTGCAGGTCGCTCTGGGTGTGGATGGTGGGCCGGAAGGGTGTGATGTCGTCCATGCCTCCACCCTGTGGTCGCGAGGCGATTCGCGCGAACGGTTGTCCACAGGGCCGCGCACGGGCCAGCCACTGGTCAGGTCGGGAACATCAGGGCCGCCAGGCTGGTTGGATTCGCCATGAGCCTCTTGTTCTCCCCGATCCAGCTCCGTGACCTGGCCATCAAGAACCGGGCCTGGGTCTCGCCGATGTGTCAGTACTCCGCGGTCGACGGCGTCCCGAACCAGTGGCACCTGGTCCACCTGGGCGGTTTCGCGAAAGGCGGTGCGGGACTGGTGATGGCCGAGGCCACTGCCGTCGTTCCGGAGGGCCGGATCTCACCGAACGACGCCGGACTGTGGAACGACGAGCAGCGGGCGGCCTGGGCGCCGATCGTCGACTTCATCCACGGACAGGGCGCGGCCGCCGCGATCCAGCTCGGGCACGCAGGGCGCAAGGCGTCCACCCAGACGCCGTGGGAGGGGCGCGGCGTCGTGGAGGACGCCGACGGTGGTTGGGACGTCGTGGCCCCCTCGCCGATCGCCTATCCGGACATGAAGGTCCCGCACGAGCTCACGGTCGCGGAGATCGCCGAAGTCGTGGATGCCTTCGGTGCTGCCGCACAGCGTGCTGTCGAGGCCGGGTTCGACGTCGTCGAGATCCACGGCGCCCACGGCTACCTGCTCCAGGAGTTCCTCTCCCCACTGTCCAACCGGCGCACCGATGACTACGGCGGCTCGCTGCCCAACCGAGCACGCTTCCTCCTCGAGGTGGTCGCCGAGGTACGTCGTCGTACGCCGTCCGGGATGCCGTTGCTCGCCCGGATCTCCGGCAGCGACTGGCACGACGACGGCTGGAGCGTCGAGGACTCGGTGGAGCTGGCCCCGTTGCTCTCCGAGGTCGGTGCCGACCTGGTCGACGTCTCCTCGGGCGGCAACGCGGTCGTGAGGATCCCTCTCGAGCCGGGCTACCAAGTGCGGTTCGCGCACGCGGTCCGCGCCAAGACCGGCGTCGCCACGGGTGCGGTCGGCCTGATCACGGAGGCGAGGCAGGCCGAGGAGATCCTTGCCGGTGGATCGGCCGACGTGGTCTTCCTGGGCCGCGCCCTCCTGCGCGAGCCGCACTGGCCCCTGCTGGCCGCCCACGAGCTCGGTGACGACATCGCGTGGCCGCTGCAATACGACCGAGCACGGCCACGCGACTGACGCCGCAGACGGGTGGCCGCACCAGCAGGCCCGAGCCCGGGAGGAACAATGGGGCGCATGGCCAAGAGGGATGAGTGGAGGGCCGCGCTCGGGCGTGGCGAGATCGTCGAGTTCGG
>JAKDNC010000467.1 GCA_030452025.1 Nocardioides sp.
TCGTCGGCTTCACGCTCATGGTCCTGGGCATGGTCGCCGGCTTCTCCGGCTACTCCCTCCCGGACGATGTGCTCTCCGGCAACGGCGTCAGGATCATCGACGGACTGATGAAGGCGATGCCGATCGTCGGCACCTACCTGTCGATGCTGCTGTTCGGCGGCGAGTTCCCGGGCACCGACATCATCCCGCGCCTGTTCACGATCCACATCCTGCTCGTGCCCGCGATGATCCTGGGACTGATCGGCATCCACCTCGTGCTGCTGGTGCTGCACAAGCACACCCAGTACCCCGGGCCGGGCCGCACCGAGCGCAACGTGGTCGGCTTCCCGGTGTTCCCCGTGTACGCGGCCAAGGCCGGTGGGTTCTTCTTCCTGGTCTTCGGCATCATCACGCTGATCTCCGCGACGACCTCGATCAACGCTGTGTGGGTCTACGGCCCGTACGACCCCTCCCCCGTCTCGGCAGGTTCGCAGCCGGACTGGTACATGCTCTGGACCGACGGCGGACTCCGCCTGATCCCGGGCTGGGAGTTCACGATCTTCGGCTACGTGGTCTCCCTGAACATGTTGATCCCCTTCGCGGTGTACGGCCTGCTGCTGGCTTCGCTCGCGCTGTATCCGTTCATCGAGGCCTGGGTCACCGGGGACGACCGCGAGCACCACCTCAACGATCTGCCGTACAACGCACCGGTGCGCACCAGCCTCGGCGTCGCGTGGATCATGGTCTACCTGATCCTTGCGCTGGCGGCCACGAATGACCTCATCGCCATCGCTCTGCATCTCTCGATCAATGACCTGACATGGGCGTTCCGCATCGGAATATTCGTCGTCCCGGTCCTGGCCTTCTTCATCACGAAGCGGTTGTGCCTCTCGCTCCAGCGGCAGAGGCGGGAGAAGGCGCTCCACGGCGAGGAGACCTCGCGCGTGGTCCGCACGGGGTCCGGCGAGATGTTGGAGATCCACGCCCCGCTCAGCGACCACGACCGGTGGGTGCTGGTGCAGCACGACGACTACCGTCCGCTCTCTGCGGGCAAGGGTGTCTCGTCGCTGCGTGCGAAGGCGACCAGCTTCTTCTTCAAGGACCGCATCGAGCCGGTCACCCCGGCGGAGCTGCGCGCGGCTCTCGAGCACTCCGGCCACGAGAAGCACGTCATCGAGGAAGCGACCGGCGGGGACTATCGCACCCCGTCCGAGATGGCCGTGCACTGAGTCGACGGCCGCGCTGCCGCACGGCGCACGGGCCGGGCCCCGAGGGAGATCTCCTCCCTCGGGGCCCGTCCCCTTTTTCGTCCGGGAGCTCTGGTGGTCTGCTCTGCGGGGATCGGGCCGACGCCCTCCTCGCTCCCGCGCACCCCGCGGCAGTCGTGGACTCCGGGGTCCGAGCAGGTCTGCGCGGATCCGCGTCAGAGGTGCTTTCGGAGCCGAGGCGCCTTCGGACGCGTACAATGAACGGCTCCCGCACTTCGCTGAGCCGGCTCACGTCACCGGCGATGGATGACCAGATCCCGAGGGACCCCGGCCCGGCGGCGCCGACCATAGCCGTCCTGCGGCGTTCCTGTGCGTTCACTCCGCCCGCCGGCGACCCATCACATCCCGCCCGGCGGGAGCTCCGCAGCACGCGAGGATGCCGTGGTCGGTGAGCCTCGGTCCGAGCCGCGGGAGCCTGCGGTCAGTGTGCGGTGGGTGGGATGCTGCGAGGGCCGGAGGCCGGCGGTCGTCCTGCCGCTGACTCCACGAGATGACGTGCCGCCACCACACCGAGACGGCGATCGGCCCTTCGCAGGGCACGTAGTGAGCGCAGCGGTGACGCGGAGGGGTTCAGCGCCTCGTTGCGCAGCGTCTCGGCCGCCCATTCGGTGGCTGCTGTGAGATCAGGGTCGTCGGGGAAGAGACGGTGCAGCTGCTTCTCTGCACGCTCCACCGGGCTCCGAGAGCTGCCGATCATGGACGCCCCTCCCCTCTCGTCGCCTGCCGCAGCACGGCCGGACGCGGCATCACCGTCGGTTCTGCTGCTGCAGGCCTTCACGCTAGCACCGCTCGGATGACCTCCCGCGGGATGGGTACACACCATTGCCGCGGCGTTCATCTCGACCCAGCGTCCTTCACCACGAAACGCCCGAGCGCATAACTCCCTTCCTTAGCAGTAAATGTCTTTACGTACGTCTACGGCAGATCGGCGCCCGAGGACGTGCGCTCGCTGCCGGGAGCGGGCATACGGACAGCAGCCGGCCCCGCGTCGAGGATCGACGCGGGGCCTGCGGCAGGGTGCCTGGGCGCGAGAGCGCCTCTGCGCTCAGCTCAGTGCGCGTGCTGCCCGGAGGAGAACTCCAGCACCCAGGTGATCAGGCCGTAGGTGGCGAAGAGGATGCCGAAGGCGAAGATCCACCAGCCGGCGGCCACGCCGAGGAAGCACAGCGCGGCGCCAATGGCCAGCCAGAGCGGCGCCCAGCTGTAGGGGGCGAAGCTGCCCTGCACACCGGCGGACTCGGAGACCTCGCCCTCCAGGTCGTCCGAGGCGCCCTGATCGTGCTTGCGCAGCGCGATGGTCAGGGCCATGGCGATCATGAAGCCGAGAGCAGAGAGAGCGAGGACCGCGGGGAAACCGACCGTCTCGATGCCGAGCGGCTCATAACGGTAGGTGAGGAACCGGTATATGATCGCCACGACCTGGAAGAAGACTCCCAGGATCCAGAATATCTTTGCGCTAGTTCTGATGTCAGTTCGTCCTAGGGTTCAGGGCGGGCTCTTCCGCGAGCATGTGGTCCTGCAGCGCCACCTCCGGGTGGTGGAGATCGAAGGCGGGACGCTCGGAACGCACTCGGGGCAGCGAATGGAAGTTGTGGCGAGGCGGCGGGCAGGTGGTCGCCCACTCGAGGGACGCGCCATAACCCCACGGGTCGTCGACCTCGACCTTCTTGCCCTTGAGGTGCGTGAGCACCACGTTGAGCAGGAACGGCAGCGTCGAGATGCCCGTGATGACTGCACCGACCGTGGAGATCTGGTTCATCCAGTCGAAGCCGTCCTCCGCGAGGTAGTTGACATAGCGGCGGGGAGCGCCGGCAACGCCCAGCCAGTGCTGGATGAGGAAGGTCATGTGGAAGCCGATGGCGAGGAGCCAGAAGTGAAGCTTGCCGAGACCCTCATTGAGCTTGAGGCCGAACATCTTCGGCCACCAGAAGTAGAAGCCGGCGAACATCTCGAACATGACGGTCGCCGCCATCACGTAGTGGAAGTGGGCCACCACGAAGTAGGTGTCCGTGACGATGAAGTCGAGCACCGGCGAAGAGAGGATGACGCCGGTCAGGCCACCGAAGATGAAGGTGGTGAGGAAGCCGAGCGTGAACAGCATCGGCG
>JAKDNC010000468.1 GCA_030452025.1 Nocardioides sp.
TCGATGGTGTATCCGGCAGCGGGGTGAGTCCGTAGCATTCCTCGTCGGGTCAGTGGCAGCACCACCGGGTGGTCCGCTTTGCCGCCCAGCGAAGCGCGTTAGGCGGCCTCGATCCATTCGTCGGTCATCTGCTGCAGCGTCAGTTCGTCCAGAGGGAAATGCTCTGCAGTATCGTAGGCGAACTGCACCGCCATGGATGGATGAAACCAGAGCGCGACATACCCTGCGGGTTGCCCCGGGTCTGGGGGCGGCACGAGCATGAAGCTCTCCTTGCGCCTGAACTTAGTGTGGATGATGGCTTCGAGGTGGGCGAGCTCCCGGTCCTCGACCTCGATGCCGTCCGGCAACGGTGCGAATCTCCCCATGGATAGGAATCTATCAGGAAGGCCCTGTGTTCGGGGTTGAGCTCCCACGCCCGCGACCATGCAGCGTTCCGCAGTAGACCGATTTGCAGTGCATCTCGGCACCTGATCAGGACACAGGGTGCAATCCCGGCTGCTCTGGGAGTGCTCGGAAGTGTCAGTGTGGCACCTTGATGGTTGCTGGTTCTATCGCGGTAGATCGAGGTGTACCGGCGAGGCAAGGTTTCGCAGTGTGGCGGACAGGATGGTTTCGACGGTCTCTGGCAGGGACTGCCAGTCATCCGAGATGTATGAACTGACCTGCGTGCCGATAAACAGGTAGATTAACGTTCGTGCCGTCGTCGGCGCATCGATGTCAGGGCGCAGAGTCCCGTTTCCGATGGCAGCATTGAGCACACTTTCGACAAGTTCGATCCAGTCCGGGTGTGGCATGTAGGCAACCTCTGGGAAATGCTCGGCGGCCTGAAGTACCAAACGCATTCCCGCCCGTGCTACGAGATCGTCTCGCAACAGCATCGCCGTCTGCGTTATGAATTGCAGGATCGTGTGAACCGGGTCATCAGGAGCACGGTCGGCGAGTTGGTCTCGCAGCTCGACGAATGCTTGTTCTTGTCGGCTGATGAGTTCTTCGGCGACCTGCTTCTTCCCCGTGAAGTGGAAGTAGAAGCCGCCCTGCGTGACCCCGGCCTCACGAAGCAGAGCGCAAGCTCCTTCGCGTGGAGTCAACGACGCGGACGGCGTCCCTTCAACGGTCGGCGCATCGACACCTGCAAGTCTCGATGATCATCAGCGGGATTCGGTGCCTCATCACCTACTTGTTGATCCCGATTGCGGTTCCTCTCATCGGGCTCAGTGGAACCGTGTCCGCTCCAATTGGACTCCTTCTGAGCGCTATCGCCGTGATTACTGGGGTGATTAGCCTCCGCAAGTTCTGGCGAAGCGATAACCGATATCGATGGATGTACACCGCGTTCATCCTGGTCGTCTTCATCGTTGTGGCGATCACCGTATCTGTCGATATTTCAGAGATTGTGAGCACCCTATGACGGCACCAGAAGATCAGGTAGCAGAACCAGAGCAGGGTCCCACCGATGAGTCTCCGTAGAACCTTCCCCCTATGGCCTGGGCCACACTGATCGGTTTTGCCGCCTTCTTTGTGTTGTTCTTCACTTGCGCGAACACCTTCCCGTTTTAACTGATCACCTTCGGCCTCATCGACAGCCCGGTCAGAACCTCTGAGTCTGTTCATGCACCAGAGCATCGTCCGCGCCAAGGTCCGATCAGCGTTCGAGCGGATCAACGCCGGTGACTACATGGTGATGGTCGACGCGATGATTCGGTGGTGGCAACGCACGCTCCGCCTGCTGCCCGACGCACGCTTCGACATCCAAGACGTGCTCGTCAATGGCGGACCCTGGCGCACGCGTGTGGCGGTGCGCTCCCTCGTATCGGGCGACCTGCCGGGCGGCGGTCGGTACGAGAACACAGTGTTCCAGTTCCTCACCCTCTCCTGGGGCAACGTGACCTCCATCGAGACAGCCGAGGACCTCCAGGTGCTCGAACGCGCACTCCGCAGCGTTGCCAGTGCTGGCGAGCCGGAAGCCCTCGCACGCCCAATTGCGGACTGAACTGGGCACACACAGGTCTTCTCCATACAACGAGCACAGCAGAAGGAAGATAGCGATGGCGTCGAGTTCCGCTTTTCGCTCTAGAGCCCGGACTCGAGGAGAGCCCCGAAGCGCGCTTCAGGGCCCTGTCGAGTTCGCGCGCCCTTCAAGCATCGGCCTTCGCGCGGTTGAGGCCCATCGAGACATACGCGGAGAACCCAGCTCGCTTCGCGAACTTGATGCGTCGTCGCTGCGTCTCGGTGAATCCGAGCTTGGCGTACAGTCCGAGGGCGGGGGTGTTGGTGTCCTTGATATCCCGCAGCACGAACTCGTCGGAGGGCAGCTCCAGGAGCCGACGCATCAGCGCAGTGGCTACGCCTTTGCCCTGATGCTGCGGCGCTGTCGTGACGAATGCAATCTCCGTCAGACCGTCGCAGGCGCCATCGTAGGCCCCCATGAATTGGCTTCGGATGATCCGATAGCTGATCATCCCGTGTATGGGACCGAGCACGCGCTGGAGCTCGTGCCGATCCGGCTTGAAGCACGCCTGCTCACCTTCGGTGACGACCGCGACCGCGGCGGGCTCGCCGTCGACGAGCGCGATGTGGAAGCGCTCCAGGATGAGCATCGGGGCGAACGCGTCGGCGAGTACATCCGCGTCCTTGGAGAAGAAGGCGAAATCCTCGGCGAAGCCTTGCGTGAGAACTTCCGCGATCTGGTGTCGGTACTCCTCCCCGAGTTCGTCTGCGCGTGTAACTTCGATCTTCATTGGGGTCCTCCTGTGAACACTCGTAGGATCAGGTCGACATCGGGCTCCGCGGATTCCTCCCCCAGAGCAACGTGCAACGTTGTGAGGCCGGTAAGCATGGCGAAGTAGTGAGCGGTCAGTCGGGCGGAGTCTCCCTCGGCGATCTGACCCTCAGCCTGGCCTCGCGCGATGAGCGAGGCGATGGCCCGCCAGATCGTTCTCTGTGATGCGGCCAGCCGAGATGAGGTTCCCTCCGGGGTGTCCGTCGTGACGCCCTGATTTATCATCATGTAGAACTCGGCCGCGCCGTTGTTCGCTGCGAGGTCCGCCACGTATACCTCGGTGAAGGATCGGATCCCTTTCGGTCGAGAGCTGCGCGGCGACAGCCCCGAGCCCGCGCGAGGCCTGATCGATCAGTTCATCGAACAGCTCTTCCTTGCTCGCGTAGTGCCGGTAGATCGACCCGGTGCTTATCCCCGCCTCGACGGCGATCTGACGCATGTTCGTGGCCGCGAAACCACGGTGCGCGAACACCCGGACGGCAGCCGTCTCCACAGCAGAGCGCGTGGCTGAGCGCAGCGCTTCGTTCTGCTCCGTCGTCCGCGGCACGATGACCCTTTCAATGAAC
>JAKDNC010000469.1 GCA_030452025.1 Nocardioides sp.
AGGTGTATTCCGGTGTCCAGTGACCATCTCGTACGTCCGACGAATGCCGACCCGCATCTGATCGACCTTCCACTCTTCGGGCAGCCGCTGCCGAACGGTGCGGCAGCTGTCTCGTCGATAACCTTCGAACCGCTCGCGACAGTGGGGAGGTCCCAACAGGAAATCGACTGGACGTTGGTTGCCTCGCTTCGATTTCTGGCATCGAAGCAGTTGAGCCAGGCGATGGCGGCAGCGACATCACGCCTCGACAAGACCGCCCAGGCAGAGTTGGGCAGGGCGATCGTGCTGGATCTCATCGAGTCAGCCATGGCCGAACGAGTCGACGCCGGTGACGCTGCGTGGACTGCTGCTGAGCAGACCGCGCTCGCGCAGGCGGTGTTCGATTCGCTGTTCCGCCTGGGGCGACTCCAGCCACTGGTCGATGACGACCGCGTCGAGAACATCATCATCGCCGGACACGACAACGTGCACCTGGAGCTGACCGATGGTTCCCTCATCGACGGACCTCCCGTCGCCGACTCGGACGCCGAGCTCATCGACTTCCTGGTCTTCCTCGCCTCGCGCAGCGAGGTCAACGCCCGCGGCTTCTCCGAAGCACAACCCAGGCTCCATCTGCGACTCGATGGAGGTTCCCGGCTGGCCGCGGCCGCGTGGGTGACACCGCGGCCGTCGGTGGTGATCCGTCGTCACCGGCTCATGCACGTCACGCTCGACGATCTCGTCGAACGCGGGATGCTCTCGGCACTCCTTGCTTCGTTCCTTCGTGCCGCTGTCCGGGCTCGTAAGAGCATCGTGGTCGCGGGCTGTCAGGGTGCGGGCAAGACGACTCTGGTCCGCGCTTTGTGCTGCGAGATCGATGAGCACGAGGCCATCGGCACGTTCGAGACCGAATACGAGTTGCATCTCGACCAGTTGGGGCGTCACAAGATCGTCCACCCGTGGGAGGCCCGACCCGGGTCAGGCGAACGTGGACCTGATGGCCGGTTGGCGGGCGAGTTCACTCTCGATGAGGCGCTCGTCGATTCCTTCCGGTTCAACTTGTCGCGTCAGATCGTCGGTGAGGTCCGCGGCCGGGAGATCTGGGCGATGATCAAGGCGATGGAGTCGGGCACCGGATCCATCTCGACAACCCACGCCTCCGATGCTGTCGCTGCGATCCGCAAACTGGTGACCTGCGCGATGGAAGCCGGAGCACACGTCACCCACGATCTGGCCGCCAGCAAACTGGCCTCCACCATCGACCTCGTCGTCCAACTTCACCTGTCGACGGAACGCATCCCGGACGGGTTCCGACGCCACCGCTCAGTCTGCGAGGTCATCGCGGTCGCTCCGGGTGAGCGTGAGCCCGGGTACGCAACAACCCATCTGTTCTCGCCCGATGCCGCCGGTAATGCCAGGCCCGATGTCTTGCCTGACGAGTACCGGGACCTCGCTTCGTTCGGGTTCGACCTCGGCGGGTTCCTCAACGAGCAGCAGGTGTTCTCGTGATCGCGCTCGTGCCGGCGGCGGCAGGTGCCCTCATCGTGGCGGGTGTCATAGGCCTGATTCTCGGGTTGAAGCCGGCACCGCCCCGGCCAACTCGCTCACGGCCCGCCCGATTGAAACCGCTGAGCCAGCGGAACAAGCGACTCCTGATGGTCGGCGTGGGCGGCGGCGTACTCGCCTGGCTGATCACTGGGTGGGCGCTGGCGTTGCTCGCGGTCCCTGTCGCCGCTGTCGGCGTCCCGGTCTTGTTGTCCAACTCTGGTGCCGAGACGCGCATCGGCCGCCTCGAGGCGATGGAGGAATGGACCCGTTCGTTGTCGGGGGTTCTCACCGTCGGGATCGGTTTGGAGCAGGCGCTGGTGGCCACACAACGCTCCACACCGGCCGCCATTCGTCCGGAGGTGGGTCGTCTGGTCGCGCGGCTTCGTTCGCGGTGGGACACCGAGGACGCCGTACGAGCGTTCGCTGACGAACTGGATGATGCAACCGGGGATCTTGTCGCGGCCAATCTCATCCTTGCGGCGCGGCGTCGGGGCGCAGGTCTGGCCCAAGTGCTGGAGAGTCTCGCGGAGTCGGTCTCTGCTGACGTACGTGCCCGTCGACAGATCGAGGCCGACCGGGCCAAGCCCCGGGCGACCGCACGGTGGGTCACCATCATCAGCGTCGGCGTGCTGGTGGTGCTCGCGATCTCCGGCACGTACGTCGAGCCATACCGCAGCCCGCTCGGTCAGGTGATCCTCGTGACGCTCCTGACGGCGTACGTCGCGACCTTGGTCTGGATGAAGCGGATGGCCATCGGGAAGCCGCTGGCCAGGTTCTTGTCGGCGGCACATGCGGCTGGGGGTACGTCGTGATCGCGGGGTTGCCGTTGGCGATGGCGGCAGGTGCTCTGGTCATGCTCGGCGGTGTTCTGCTGGTGGCCCGTCTTCTGCCGGCCCACGTCGACCTGGCTGAAGCGCTGGTCCGGCTGACCCCGTCGCGTCATCAGACCGCTGTCGACGTACCCGATGCGGCTGCGAGCGGCAAGGAACGCATCGGAGTCTGGGCAATTCGGGTGCTGCCGCCCGGGATGTGGGTGCGTACGCCGGTGCGTGAACTGGCGCTGCTGCGGATCTCACTCGCCAAGTTCTATGGCGACAAACTCACCTTCGCCGCCCTGGGGCTGGTCGCTCCGTCACTGCTCGCGGCGTTGTTCGAAGTGCTGGGCATCGGGTTCCCATTGGTCGTTCCAGCCTTCGCCTCTGTGGTCTTGGCCCTCGTCATGTTCTTCCTGCCCAACTACAACGCGATCGATGACGCGAAGAAGGCGCGAGTGGAGTTCGCCGGGGCGCTGGGTGCCTACATCGACCTCGTTGCGTTGGAGCGCAACAACGGCTCCGGCGTACGCCAAGCGATGGAAGCAGCAGCCGACGTCGGAGACTCCTGGGTGTTCCAGCGGCTCAGTGAGGAACTCGGCCGGTCCAGGTGGTCCGGCCTACCGCCTTGGGACGCGTTGCACGCGCTCGCTGAGGAACTCGGCCTCCCCGAGCTCGACGACTTCGCCGACATCATGCGCCTCTCCGGCGAAGAGGGCGCTGCGGTCTACACCAACCTGCGTGCGCGATCAGCGGCCATGCGGACCGCGATGCTCAACGTCGAGGTCGCACAAGCCAACGCCGTCGGCGAACGCATGACCATTCCAGGCTCCCTGCTGGGAGTGATCTTCATGGCGCTGCTGGTCGCGCCTTCACTGCTGCGGATGTTCAGCGGCACCTGACAAGAGAAGGAAGGAAGAAGACGATGAGGCAACTGTTCGCGGTGGTGATGGTGTGGGCGTTCTCGTGGAGCGACCCACACCGACGTGACGAGCGCGGCTCG
>JAKDNC010000470.1 GCA_030452025.1 Nocardioides sp.
CTGGTCTCGGCGGACAACCGGGGAGATACATGTCGACCGGGACGACGTGGTCGACCCCCTGCACGATCGCGTAGTTGTTGAACATCCCGCCGGAGCTGGCACAGACACCCATTGCCAGCACCCACTTCGGCTCGGCCATCTGGTCGTAGATCTGGCGCAGGACGGGGGCCATCTTCTGGCTGACCCGACCGGCGACGATCATCAGGTCGGCCTGGCGCGGGCTGGCCCGGAAGACCTCCATACCGAAACGGGCCATGTCGTACTTCGGCCCACCGGAGGTCATCATCTCGATCGCGCAGCAGGCGAGGCCGAAGGTGGCCGGCCAGAAGGATGCCTTGCGCATGTAACCGGCCACGCCCTCGACGGTGGTGAGGAGGACGCCGCTGGGCAGCTTCTCTTCGATTCCCATGTCAATCAGTCCCATTCCAGTCCGCCGCGACGCCACACATAGGCGTAAGCGACGAACACTGTGGCGATGAAGATGACCATCTCGACCAGGCCGAAGAAGGCCATCGCGTCGAAGTGGACGGCCCACGGGTAGAGGAAGATGATTTCGATGTCGAAGACGATGAAGAGCATCGCGACGATGTAGTACTTGATCGGGAAGCGCCCCCCGCCCAGCGCCTGCGGTGTCGGGTCGATGCCACACTCGTAGGAGTCGAGCTTGGCCCGGTTGTAGCGCTTCGGGCCGGTCATCGTGCTGATCACGATCGAGAAGACCGCGAAGCCAGCAGCAAGCGCCCCCAGCACCAGGATCGGGGTGTAGAGGTCCATCACTTCGCCTTCCGTGTCATGCCCGAGGAGCGATCTTGCTGAGCCCGTTGATGATCCGGTCCGCGGCGTCTCCGTCACGGGGATCGGTGAGGTTCGCCATCAGCTTCAGGGTGAACCGCATCAGGGCTGGACGGGGCAGGCCGTACTTCGTGGCCTGCTTCATGAAGGTCGGGTTGCCGATCATCTTGGCGAAGGCACGGCCGAGGGTGAAGTAGCCGCCGTACGCGGCGTCCAGCGCAGCTGGATAACCCTCCAGCACCCTTTCCCGCGCCGGCCCGGGCACCCGGCCGAGCGCCTGGACGGCGGTCTCGGCGGCCATGTGTCCGGCCTCGAGTGCGTAGTCGATGCCCTCGCCGTTGAACGGGTTGACCATCCCGCCAGAGTCACCGACGAGCAGCATCCCGAAGCTGTAATGGGGCTTGCGGTTGAAGCCCATCGGCAGTGCGGCGGAGCGGATCGGGCCGACCAGGTTCTCGTCGCGGAAGCCGAGCTCTTCGGGCGTGTTGGCCAGCCAGCGGCGCATCGAGTCCTTGTAGTCGATGCTCTGGAAGGCCGAAGAGGTGTTGAGGATCCCGAGGCCGACGTTGGCCAGACCGTTGCCGAGCGGAAAGATCCAGCCGTAGCCGGGGAGCTTGTTGCTCCTGTTCGGCTCGCCGTCCCACAGCTCCAGCCACGACTCCATCCACGGGTCATCATGCATCGGTGTCTTGTAGTAGGCGCGGCAGGCGACCGCCATCGGCCGGTTGTCGCGACGCTCGATGCCCAGCGACGTGGCCATCCGGGCGCTCACGCCGTCGGCAGCGATCACGATTGGCGCACGGAACTCGAGCTCGTCGCCGAACTTGCGGCCGCGCTCGTCGACCGACCGGGCCTTGACGCCGACCACGTGACCGGTCCGCTCCTCGAAGATCGGCCCGGTGACCGCCGTACGTTCCATCAGGTGGGCGCCGGCCTTCTGGGCATGGATCGCAAGCGTCTCGTCGAAGTCCATCCGCGAACGGACCATGCCGTAGGGCGGGAACGAGGCCAGGTCCGGCCACGGAAGCTCGATGCGATGCCCGGCCCCGATGATCCGCAGTCCCTTGTTCTTCTGCCAGCCGTCGGAGTCGAGGTCGAAGCCCATCGCGAGGAGCTGACGCACGGCACGCGGAGTGAGTCCGTCGCCGCAGACCTTGTCGCGGGGGAAGGCGGACTTCTCCAGGAGCAGTACGTCGATGCCGGCGGCGGCGAGGTGGTACGCGGTGGCGGACCCCGCGGGCCCGGCCCCCACGACGATGACCTGCGCCTGCATCGATATCCCTCGCTTGCCTGATGTTGGAACGGGTCACCATGTGAGTTTGTGAACCAGTTCACATGGTGGCGTGGACCACAGTCTAGGACTCCGGGAGCCCTGGGGAAACCCGGGGTCGACACGACGCCGAAGGAGAGCAATTCCTCGCCTGACCTGCGGATTTAGATCACGGCGACGTTGCCTAAATCAGGGCCGCGCGACGGCCCGGTGCAGGGCCACGATCCCGCCGGTGAGATTGCGGAATTCGGTGTCCGACCACCCGGCGGCCGTGATCCAGTCAGACAGGCCGCGCTGGTCAGGCCAGGCCCGGATCGACTCGGCGAGGTAGACATAGGCGTCCGGGCTGGAGGAGACCGTCCGGGCGATCGGCGGGAGCGCCCGCATCAGGTACTCCATGTAGACCGTGCGAAAGAACCGGTTCGTGGGGTGGCTGAACTCGCACACCACGATCCGGCCGCCCGGCTTGGTCACCCGACGCATCTCGGCCAGCCCCGCACGGGGATCCACGACGTTGCGCAGCCCGAACGAGATCGTCACCGCGTCGAAGGTCGCGTCCCGGAAAGGCAGGCGGGTGCCGTCACCGGCGGCGAACGGGAGTCGCGGCTTGGCCAGCTTGCCGACGCGGAGCATCCCGATCGAGAAGTCACACGGCACGACGGTGGCACCGCGGTCAGCGAACGGCTGGCTCGACGTACCCGTCCCGGCGGCGAGATCGAGGATCAGTTCACCCGACTTCGGGTCGACCGCATCGATCACATCCTTGCGCCAGCGACGGTCCTGGCCCAACGACAACACGTCATTGGTGAGGTCGTAGCGACGGGCGACGGCGTCAAACATGCGACGTACGTCGTGGGGGTCCTTGTCCAGCTCCGCTCGGGTCACCCGGTCAGCCTATGTGGCGACGTGGGCAACCAAATGCCCCGGTCGTGCGTCATTGACTGTGAGAATGCCTTGGACGAACTTGGAGGGGACATGCGCGCGATACGCATCCTGGCGCTGACACTGTTGACGGCCGCGCTGATGGCAGGAACCGCCTACGGAGCCGGCTACGCCGTGCGGCACCTCGCCACGGACAACACCGCGGCCCCGTCAGTCGGCCCCGACACGAAGTCCTCAGGACCCTCGAGCACGAACGACTCGCCGGCCGAGGTCCCGTCCACCGAGGACGTCGACGACGAGCAGTCCGACAAACCCGCCAAGCCGGCCAAGCCAGCCAAGCCGCAGCCAATCCTCAAGCCGGGGCAGAAGGGCGAGAAGG
>JAKDNC010000471.1 GCA_030452025.1 Nocardioides sp.
TCAGGAATGCTGCGCCGCCTGCGAGTGGCCAGACCTCCAAGGAGCCGACGAGGACGCGGGCCACGCCCTCTGTCGCCAGCAGGGAGTGGGCGGTCAGTATCGCGACGCCGACCGCCGCGACGGCTCCCGCGGCCTTGAAGTACGGCATGCTGCGCATTCGGCCCCACCCCTCGACCTTCCGCCACCAGAGGCCATACGCACCCAGACCGATGAGCAGCGCAGGCCCGACAAGCACGTAGGTCGCGGACATCCAGATCAGTGTCCAGATGAACCAGCCGGCCAGGTTCGCAGCGCCCTCTTCGCGGTGGACGCTGCGGTAGAAGACGTTTCGGGTGGTGACCTCGCCGAAGGCGCTGTCGCCGACGCCGGCCTCCAGCCGCTCGTGCTGCCGTGCGGTCACAGCGAGCTGCTCGGCCCGACGCCTCGCGCCGAGTCGGTGCCCGGCTCGGGCTTTGAGCCAGGCGCTCCGATCCTTCTCCCACCGGCTCGCGCTCATGGCGCATCCTCGGGCTGGGCGAGACAGGCCTCGAGCTCCTGAGCCGTCTCCAGGGGCAGGCAGTCCACGATGCGGCTCTGCACGCCGATCTCAGCCACGTCGTTGGCGAAGCCACCGCCGACTACGACCCCGAAGCAGAAGATCGTGCCGACGACCGCCAGCCCGATAACCGCCTGAAACATGAACTTGCCCATTCGAGGCCTCCTTGATTGTAATTACTGGTCTATGAAACTGTGTACCATAATACTATACCCATGACGGGTGTGGAACAACCGACGAGGCAGGAGGGGGAGCGTCGATGAGCAGGTCCTTGGACGCCAAGCAGACGATTGCCCTGACGACAGGCGATCGCGAATCGATTCGCCAGCAGGCGCGCTTCCGAGGCATTGGGAACGGGCTCCTGGCCCGTGCATGCCTGCGGTACGGCCTCCAACGCATCGATTCGCCAGAGGTCGAAAACCTGGTCGCTGAGGAAGCGGCCGACGAGCGGGAACGCATCAGTGCAGCCGGGCGCGCGAACATCGCGCGCCGTTGGAACGCGAAAGCCGACAACAACAAGAAGGAGAAATGACCATGTTCAACAGCAAGAAGGGTGCGCCCACAGGCAGTACCGCCGCCGCTGCGGAGACGCCGCCGACCTACATGCGTCCGCCCACGCCTTTCGGCGGCTTCGTCGACGGGGTGCCGGCCGAGACGGCCCCTCATCTGCTGGTGTCGGGAGTCAGCGGCTCGGGCAAGACCCGCCGCGTGCTCGCTCCCGCGATCCTCATGTGGAACGGTCCGGTGGTCGCCGTGAGCAGCAAGCCCGACCTGATCCAGGAGTGCCTTCAGGGGCGGTTGGCCCGCGGAGGCAGGGGCTGCACCTACGTCCTCGATCTCTCGGGAGAGGTCCCCGATGACGAGCTGCCCGAGGGCGTGACGCGTGTGGTGGTCGACCCGACGGCGCTCGTGGCAGGCGACGACGACGCCCTCGACCTCGCGACGATCCTGCTGCAGTCGGGTTCGGCCGGGGCCGGCGGCGCTTCGGGTGGCGGTGGCGGCGGAGACGGGACCGCGGAGTTCTTCGAGACCCTTTCGACGGCTCCGTTGGCGGCGATCCTGCGGGCAGCTGGCCCGGACGGCATGACCTGGGCGCGCTCGGCAGTGAGCAGACTCCAGAGCGAGAGCGCGGAAGATGAGTCGCCGAGCTGGGTCACCGCGATCGAACGCCTCAAGGAGGTCTCGCCGATCTTGTCCGAGGAACTGCTCTCCGCGTCCGTGCAGGATGAGAAGCAGGTCTCGAACGTGATGATCACGATGAAGGCCGCCGTCGCCCCGTGGCTGCGCTCCACCGTCCGCGGTGACGGCACGACACCGCCCCTCACGCCGAAGATGCTCGAGCGCAAGGGAGCGACGCTCTTCATCGTGGCCCCGGCCACGGGAGTCGCCGCCGGCGCTGCCGTCGGGGCCGCCGGGGCCATCACCAAGCGCTGGCGGGCGAACCAGACGGAGAAGACGAAGTTGCCCCGCCTGCTGCTGGTGGTCGACGAACTGTGCAACACAATGCCGTGGCAGGAACTTCCGACCGTGGTCACGGAGTCGAGAGCGATGGGCATCAACCTGCTCTGCGCCGTGCAGGCGACCAGCCAGTTCGAGCTGCGCTACGGCTCAGCGGGCATGACGGCGCTGCGCGACACTTGGCCCGCCGTGCTCTGCCTCGTCGGTGCACCCGAAAAGGAGATCCTTGAGAAGGCGGCCTGGTGGTACGGCCAGACGGAGCAGCAGAAGACGACGGTCGACCACCTCGGCAAGCAGTCGCAGACTTCCGAGCGAGTCGAGGCATTCCAAGGGTCGGACTTCCTCCCGAAGACGCGTAACGAGGGACGGCTGTTGCGGGGCCGTCGCCCCAACCTCGCCGAGGTCGATCATGACGGCATCCACGAGAAGGGGCTGATGGTGACCCTCGTCGACATCAGCGCAATCCCGTTCACGTCGAAGCAGGTCGCCTGACGGTGACGAAAAGGCCTCCGGAGCAATGCTCCGGAGGCCTTTTCGTGCGTGCTCACCGTGGTCGCCCGGTGGCATCGGGTCTCATCGATCGATGCCGTGCGCCGACCTTTCCCGGCTCTCGCGCTGGGCGCGGGAGACCTGCTCGTAGGTACTTTCCGGGCGCTGCCTCTCCTTGGCTTGGGAATCGCCCTGATCGGCCGTGTCGGCACCAGTCGTCTCAGAAGCCTGCCGGCGCACGCTGCCGATGCGCTCCTGCTGCTGGTTCTCGGTACCTGCCCGGTTCGGCCCATTGTGTTTGGCGTGCTGCTCCGCTCGCGGCACATCGGCGGACCGCTCGGAGCGATCCTGCTCCGGACGGGACTTCTCCTGGCCGCGGTCGTGATCCTGTTCGACCTGCTGGTCCTGGTTCTGCTCTGTCTCCTGCTCCTGCGCGGCCTGTTCCTGGGCCTGGCGCTCGGCCTCCTTCTGAAGCTCGAGCTCGGCCTCACGCTCACGATCGAGCTGCTCCTGCTCCTCGATCTCAGCTTTGAATCGCTTGGTCCTGGCGCTGTCTCGCTGGGCGAGTTCTCGCTTCGCCTGCTGGTACTCGGGGGAGTTCAGCTCCTGCTCCCCGAAGCGGTGCGCAACCGCCTCCTCGTTCTCCTCGGCGAGCAGGTGACGGATCTGGGCCGCCTTCTCCTCGTCGATCTCCTGCTGGTCGATGGCGCTCTCGGTAGCCATGGTCTCTGTCCCTTTTCTCTCTTGTCTGTCTCTCTGTCGGTCTTTCGATCGGAGCTACGATGCCTTTAGATTTTAGAATATTAATGATTATAGGTTCATTAGTTTCATTTGCTAC
>JAKDNC010000472.1 GCA_030452025.1 Nocardioides sp.
CGCGGCGGCTTCGCCCCTTACTTTCTTGTCCCTTCCTCGGGCGGAACGCGACAATAACTTCTGGGACTATCCCGTCGAATCCGGGCTAGAGTTCGACGATGCACCACGGGAGCATCAGCTGGGCCAGCGGGCCGATGCCCAGCGCGTAGATCAGCGTGCCGACACCGAGCACTCCCCCGAGCACCAAACCCAGCAGCACCACGGAGATCTCAAGGCAGGTGCGCACCAGGCGCAGGGAGAGGCCAGTGCGCCGGGAGAGTCCGGTCATCAACCCGTCGCGGGGTCCACGACCGAACTGGGCCCCGATGTAGAGCGCCGTTGCCAGCCCGTTGAGGACCACTCCGGCGATCATCAACGTGATCCGAAAGAGCACCGAATCCGGCTCGGCGAGCAGTGCCAGCGTGGCGTCCGCGGCGAGGCCGACCAGGATCGCGTTGAGCACCGTCCCCAGGCCCGGCGTCTCACGCAGGGGGATCCACGCGACCAGAACCACGAAGCTCATCACGATGACGACCTGGCCAAGGGTGAGCGGGACGTAGCCGGTGATCCCCGAGTGCAACACGTCCCAGGGCGCCAGCCCGAGCGCGCCACGCACCATCATCGCCAGCGAGACGCCGTAGAGCACCAGCCCGATGATCAGCTGTGGAAAGCGCCGGCCGAGTCGACCGGCACGCACCTGCGCGATCGGGCCCAGGTCCGCGAGCTGACGACGTGGTGCGGTGGTGGCAGCAGACGAGGGAAGCGAGGACATGAATCCAAGTCTCCCGCCGATTGGCACTTGAACAAATAGCCAATCGTGGAAGAGTGGACTCATGCCCCGGATCATCTCCTCCGCACGAGTGGCCAGCCTGGTCGGCGACTTCGACCGCTCCCCCGCCTATGCCGGACTCTCCGATGCCCTCCGTGGACTCGTCGCCGATGGCCGGATCGCGCACGATGTCCGACTGCCCAGCGAGCGCGAGCTCACCAGAGCGCTCGGCGTCAGCCGCACCACGATCACCCGTGCCTACGCCGACCTCCGCGACAGAGGGTACGCCGACTCCCTGCGCGGCTCTGGCACCTTCACCCGCATCCCCGGCGGGCCGGGCCGTACGCCGGACCGGGTGCTCACACCCCGCGTCGACCGCACCGACGGGATCGACCTGATCGACCTCAACTGCGCCGCCGCTGCCTCCGCGCCCGGCCTGGCCGCCGCCTACGACTCGGCGATCGGCGAATTGCCGGCCTACCTGGCCGGTCACGGCTACTACCCCGTCGGTCTCCCCGAGCTGCAGCGCGCGATCGCCGCCACCTACGACGCTCGTGGGCTGCCGACCGACCCCGACCAGATCATGGTCACCCCGGGTGCCCTGGCCGCGACCGCCCTCGTCGCCCGGGCCACCACCGGGCCGGCAGACCGGGTCCTCGTGGAGAACCCGGTCTATCCCAACGCGGCCAAGGCGCTGTCACTGCGCTCGACCCGCCTGGTTCCCGCGACCGTCGACGTCGACGGCTGGGACCTTGAGGGAATCGACGCAACGATTCGGCAGACCTCACCCCGGGCGGCGTACCTGATCCCGGACTTCCAGAATCCCACCGGAAACCTAATGGGGGACGCCCAACGCGAGGAGTGCGCCGCCCTTCTCGCCCGGACCCACACCCTGGCCATCGTCGACGAGGCCCACCAGTCGCTGGCGCTCGAGGGCCAGCCGATGCCACGCCCGCTGGCCGCCCATGTCGAGGCAGCCGGCGGCGAGGCGATCACCATCGGCAGTGCGAGCAAGACGTTCTGGGGCGGCCTGCGGATGGGCTGGATCCGCGCCCCGAAGCGCCGACTCGACGCTCTCACCGAAGCCCGGCTGACCCTCGACCTCGGCACCCCGGTCCTCGAACAACTGGTGTTGACCGAACTGCTCCGCGCCCCGGACGAGATGCTCGGCATCCACCGTGAGCGCCTCCGCGCACAACGCGACGGGCTCGCAAAGGCCCTGCGGATCCACCTGCCCGAGTGGCAGTTCCGGCTGCCCGCCGGAGGGCTGTCCCTGTGGTGCGAGCTCCCCCGAGCCGCGGCGGTGGCGCTGGCCGTCGAGGCCGAGTCACGCGGCGTGGCGTTCGCGCCGGGGCCGGCCTTCTCCGTCGAAGGTGGCTACGACCGGTTCGTCCGCCTCCCCTACACCCGGGACGTCCCCGACCTGGCCGAGGCGGTGACCAGACTGGCTGCGGCCTGGGCCTCTGCACCCTCCGCCACCGGACGACGTACGACGGACCGGGTGATGGTCGCCTGACCTGCCGGGCTACTGCCAGACCCGCACCCAGTCGACCTCGGTCGTCGCCGGAATCGGCGTGGCCGCCGTGGCCTCGTTGCCCTTGGCGCCGATCGCCTGGGTGAACGCGAGGATGTACTTGTGCCGGAATGCCGGGTCACCGGAGGTGTTGGTCAGGCAGAGCGTGCCGTTGACGAAGATGCGGATCTTCGAGGGGCCCCATTCGAGCCGGTAGGTGTTGAACCGTCCCCGCTCAGCGTCGCACAGCGCCGTGTTCGTCAGCGGCCCCTTCCACACGTTGCCGAGAGCGTCGCTCGCGGAGTGCAGGAACGGGATCACCAGTTCGGGGTGGGAGGAGTAGGTCTCCGCGATGTCGATCTCCCCGGTCAAGGGCCAGTTCAACTGGACCTCCCGGTCGTCGGGCCAGAGCCAGAACGTCTCCTGGAGCCCCGCCACGTCGGCGGCAGTGTTGCGCATCCGCGCCTCGAACCGACCGTAGCGCTGGGAGAACAGCCGGTAGGTCGAGACACTGCCCGCCGTGTACGGCGTCGTCTCGTTGTTGCCGTTGGCGCCCTGGCAGGTCTGCGGCGCACCATGGATGAGCCGGAGTCGCAACGATCCGTTCCGGACGGTGACGTTGTCCTCGGTGTAGCAGGCGAACTTCTCTGACGTTCCCGTGCGATAGCCCGAGGACTGCGGGATCCACTTGGTCCGGTCGAGCCCGCCACCGTTGAACTCATCGGAGAAGGTGCACTTCCAGCGGCTGCCATCGGCCTTCTGGGGGCGTGGGCCGCACGCGTCCCGGGGAACGGTCGGGGCAGCGGGCCGTCGGCGCGGGCGGACCCTGCGGACCGGTGACGTCCTGCCGGTGCCGCGCCACACGACGCGGTAGCGCGTCGCGACCTTCGGGCGACGCACGGTGGCGCGGTAGTGAAAGTTTCGGCTTCGGACACGGCGGACGCGGAGCCAGCGCGAACCACGCCCTCGCGCACGCTGGAGCACGAGTCGGGCCGAGCGGACGGCGGTGCGACCGGAGAAAGTCACCCGGGCCATCCGGGTCTTGATGTGCAGGGTCG
>JAKDNC010000473.1 GCA_030452025.1 Nocardioides sp.
CTCCGGGTCGTCGAGGGAGAAGGACCGGACCGGGCCGGGCCCGGTCTCGGCGGTCTCGAAGCGGACCGTCACGACGTCGCGTCCACTGCCCCAGACCCAGCCGGCGCCGTGCGTGGCGTGGACGACGTCGCTGCCAGGAGCCCAGGCGCGGTGCCGGGCGGTCTCGATCCGTGGCTCCTCGGGGACCTCGTCGTCCGCCTCCTGGGCCACGTCCCCGAACAGGTCGTCCTGGACCCAGTCCGCAAGCCCGGAGACCCCGACTCCGAGGAGGCGTACCCCGCCGGTGGTGTCCAGGTCGGCGAGCAGGTTGCGCGCCAGCCGGGCGATCACCCGTGCCTCGTCCGTGGGAGAGGCGAGGGTGCTCGAGCGGCTCAGCGTGGTGAAGTCGTGCAGCCGGAGCTTGATGCTCACCGTCCGTCCGGACAGGCCGTGTTTACGGAGCCGCTCCGCGACGTTGCCGGCCTGGCGGGTGAGCAGCCCAGCCATGATCGACCGGTCGGTCAGGTCGTATTCATAGGTGCCCTCCACACTGACCGACTTGGTCTCGCGGGCCGGTTCGACGCAGCGGTCGTCGAGGGCACGGGCGAGCCGGTGGAGGTTGTGGCCGTGGGCGTTGCCGACGAGCCGGACGAGCTCGTCCTCGCTGACGGCTTCGAGGTCGCCCACGGTCTGCACCCCCGCGCGGCGCAGTCTCTCGGCGGTGGCCGGACCGACCCCGGGGATGACGGTGGCGCTCATCGGACGGAGCAGCTCCTGCTCGGTGCCTGGAGGTACGACGACCAGTCCGTCGGGCTTGTCGAGGTCACTGGCCACCTTTGCGATGAATTTCGAGGTGCCGATACCGACGCTGGCCGTCAGGCCGCCGGAGGCGTCGTACACGCGGCGTCGGATCTCGTGTCCGATCTCGGTGACGGCGGCCGCGTCGTGGGTCGGGAGTCCGGTGGTGGCGAGGTCGACGAACGCCTCGTCGATCGAGAGCGGCTCGACCAGGGGAGAGATGTCGCGCAGCACGGCCATGATCTCGCGACTGGTGGCGCGATAGGCATGGAAGCGCCCCGAGAGGTACGCCGCGTGGGGACACTTCGCACGCGCCTCGCGGGTGGACATGGCAGACCTGACCCCGAACGTGCGAGCCTCGTAGGAAGCGGCGGCGACCACACCGCGCCCGCCGACACCGCCAACGATGACGGGCTTGCCACGGAGGGAGGGCTTGTCGCGTTGCTCGACGGCCGCGAAGAAGGCGTCGAGATCGATGTGCAGCACCGATGCCTCCGACCTCATGGTCGGAACCTATCCCGGCCCGGGCCGGTATTTGCACACAGGGCAGGAGCGAACGCGGGTCCTCCACAGGGGCACGCGAAGGGTCGGCAGAGGGGAGCCGTCCCGGGGGAACGTCGACCCATGACCAATTCCAAGACCCTAGTCGCCAGCAGCAGCGAGGACCTGCTGGCGATGGTGCCCTACGTCCTCGGATTCCAGCCGGAGGAGTCCGCAGTCATGCTGACCTTCGGTGAGGTCAACTTCCATGCGCGGATCGACCTTCCCCACCACACGGAGGAGGTCGGCGGGTTCGTCGATGCGCTCGTGGAGCCGGTGCGGCGTCATGGCGTGACGACCGTGGTGCTCCTCGCCTACACCGATGATGCGGTGCGTGCCAGCTGGGCGATGCACGAGCTCCACGACGCGCTCGATGCCCATGACGTGAACGTGCTCGACATGATGCGCGTCGACGGGAACCTCTGGTACCCGATCCGTGACGGGCTCCCCGCCGACCAGTACTTCGGCGTCGTCTTCGACCCGAGGGCCCACCGGTTCGCGGCCGAGTCGGTCCTCGAGGGACGGATCACCCACGCGTCGCGCGAGGAGCTCGCGGACTCCCTGGTCGGGACCGACCTCGAGGCGGTCGAGGCGGTCGAGGACGCAGTTATGACGGCGATGAGGGCGTGGTCCGGCGTCCAGCCCACGGCCGAACGTGCCTGGGCGCGCAGATTCGTGCACGGCCACGTCGCGGGCGGCACCCGGGCGTCGGCGGAGGGCGTGGGGCGGCTCGTGGTCGCCCTGTGTGACACGCGCATCCGCAACGAGCTGTGGAGTCAGCTGACCAGGGAGCAGGCCGAGGCACAGGTCGAGTTCTGGACCGATGTCGTGCGGCGGACCCCGCTGGACTGCATGGCTGCGCCTGCCGCGCTGCTGGCGTGCGCGGCGTGGCTCTCGGGGAACGGTGCCCTGTCCTGGTGTGCCCTGGACCGGGCAGGGCTGGCCGAGCCCGACTACGAGATGGCACAGGTGATCGGTGTCTTCCTGCAGCAGGCCGTGCCGCCCTCGGACTGGGAAGCCCTGCGGCACAAGGTGTTCGAGGTGTACGACGAGGATGCGTGAGCGCCCCTCAGCCCTGAACGTCGAGCGCGGCCTGGATCGTCTGGGCTGCTGCGGGAAAGCTGGGTTGGGGCCGCTGAAGTTCAGCCGCAGGAAGGGGCCCGACGGCTCTGTTGGGAACCACTCGTCCCCGGAGGCGACCCGAACACCCCCGGCCCTGCAGTCCCGGATGAGCCGGTCAAGGTCGGTTCCGTCGGGCAGACGTGCCCACACGCGCAGTCCGCCCTGGGGGATGTGGTCGACACGGAGCGAGGGCGTGTGCTCGCCCAGGCTCTCCAGAAGTAGGTCTCTTCGCTCGCGCAGCTGTCTGCGTAGCCGTCGGAGATGCGTCTGCCAGCCCGGGTAGGTGACGATCTCGACGGCGGCCGCCTGGAGCAGGGCGCTGACATAGAGCGACTCGGCAGCTCGGTCCGCCTGCAAACGCTCGAGCACTGGTCCGCGCGCGATGACTGCGCCGACCCGGATCGTCGACGAGCTCCCCATGCCGTTCGAGCCCACCGAGCTGGAGTTGCATCGAGACCACGAGGTACTTTCCGGACTGACCGCCCGAAGCCGCCCACACCTTCTGCAGCACCTTCAGTGCGTCGTAGGAGTACTTCGGTGCCCGTGGCTTGCGTGGCACCTCAGCGACCTGGCGACCCACGCCAGGGGGCCGGTTCGCGGCCGCGACCAGCCGACGGCGGGCGTTGTCACGCGACCACCCGGTGACCTCGACGACCTGGTCCAGGACCCGGCCCTTGTCCTTCTTCGAAGCCCTCGCGTACGCCTGGGCGTACTTCGTGGTGACCTCGGCACGAGACTGCATCGACAGCTCACTCCTCATGCCTGTCCAGGCTCACCGTTTCGCGGGCATTCCTACGTGAGGCACGGTCAGCGTTTCGCGGCAGTTTTCGTGAGTCTCGTCGGGGCATTGACAATTCCAGACGGCCCCTTGCGGACT
>JAKDNC010000474.1 GCA_030452025.1 Nocardioides sp.
GTGGTGTGGGCCGACCAGTCCCCCCGCGCGAAACCCACGTCCCACAGGGTCTCCACGCGCACGGAGTGCACGTCTCCGGCGACGAAGCTGTAGGTCTCGCGGGAGCTGCGCCGCACCTCGAGGTCGATGTCGTCGAAGCGCACGGTCCCCAGATCCTTGACCACCTCGAACGTGCCCGAGAGATCCACCATGTTGCGACTGACCCGCCAGTCCTGCTCCCCGGTGACCAGCTGCGTGGTCTGCAGCGGCTTTGCGCCCTCGGGCTCGCCGAACTCCGGGGAGACCTCCGCGTCCGGGCGCTGCCGCACCGGGAGCACCAGCGTGCTGCCGGCAGGATGAATGGTCATCCGCACGGGCGCGGGCGGCGGCCAGACCACCGGCCAGTAGGATGTCGACACGGAGAGCCGCAGCTGATGGCCGGGAGGGATCGACTGCGCCATGCCGTTCAATTGCAGGTGCGCGATGCGGCGCGCGCCGGGGACCAGTGCCTCGGGGGAGTCCGCGCCGGAATGGTGCGTGAGGTTCAGGACGCCGTAGCTGATACGGGTGGCTTCTCCGTCCGGGCTGACATCCGACAGGCGGACGATCAGCTGTGCGCACGGCTGGTCCACGGACAGGTCGAGCGCGACCTCCGGTGAGCCCAGCAGCTCGAGCGTCTCGGTGAGCGGGCGGCTGGTGAACACCAGCGAGCCGCCATCCTCCTCACGCTGGTCGTACGGCATGTCCGGGGGAGCGTTGTAGGAGCACCATTTGCTGGCGAACTGTCCCACCGACAGCGGGGAACGGACCGATCGCGGGTCGCCGTGGAGGATCTCCTCGCCCGGGGCATGGATCGAGTAGAAGCCCAGAGGGTAGCGAGTCGGGATGATGTTCTCGCTGGGCCATGTCGCCTCGCCCACCCAGCGGCCCGGCCGGCGTACATAGGTGGTCGCCGGGGGCGCCGAGTCCTGCATCCAGATGGTCAGGGCCGGGCCCTCCATGGCGCCGTTGTGCTGCTCGTCCTTGAGCCAGTGGTCCCACCAGCGGACCGCTTCCTGCAGGAACCCGATGGCGGGGCCCGGCTCGCCCAGGTGGGGATACTTGTGGCTCCACGGGCCGATCAGCCCGCGCACCGGCGAGGAGAGGTTCTCCAGCAGGCGGAAGACGGAGTTGGAGTACCCGTCGGCCCAGCCGCTGACGGCCATCACCGGTACCTCGACCGCGGAGTAGTCCTCATTGATCGAGCCGCGCTTCCAATAGTCGTCGCGGCGCTGATGGCGCAGCCACGTCTCCAGCCACAGCCCGCTGCCGTCCAGGCGGTCCTGCCACATCGTGCGCCACGCCTCGCCGACGATGGACGGATCCGGCGGACACGCGTTGTACGCGAACATCGTCGAGGCCCAGGACAGGTTGTCGGTGAGCAGGCAGCCGCCCATGTAGTGCACGTCATCCGTGTAACGGTCGTCGGTGGAGCTGCAGCTGATGATCGCCCCCAGGCTCTGGGGCCGACGAGCCGCGACCTGCAGCGCGTTGAACCCGCCCCAGGAGATGCCCATCATCCCGGTGCGGCCCGAGCACCAGGGCTGGGCGGCCAGCCAGGTGAGGATCTCCTCGGCGTCGGAGAGCTCCTGGTCGAGGTACTCGTCGGTCAGCACGCCCTCCGAGTTGCCGCTGCCGCGCAGGTCCACACGCAGGCAGGCGTAGCCGTGCCCCGCCATGTACGGGTGGTGGATCGAGTCGCGCTGCGCAGTGAGGTCCCGCTGCCGGTACGGAATCAGCTCCAGCACCCCGGGCACCGGATCGGCATCGGAGGAGAACGGGCGCCACAGCCGCGCGGCCAGGCGGGTCCCATCGGACATCGGGATCCACAGGTGCTCGGTCTCCTGGATCTCGTGCGGGAAGATCTCGATCGTCCTCATCGGTCCGTCACCTCGTCGATCCCGAACTCCAGGCCCCGGGCGCAGCGCTGATAGGCGTGCGTGATCTGCTCCTCGTCGGCCCCGCCGGTGAAGACGGTGGCCAGAACACTGCTGTACCCGTCTTCGTACAGGCGCTCGGACAACCGCTCGCCGGGGACGGCGGTGACGTGGATGCTGGTGCCGGGCAGCTCCCGTTCGAGCTCGGCGACCTGGTCGCCGGTAAGCACCGAGCGCACGATCCCGTCGCCGAAACGTCGCAGGAACCACTTGGCGGCCACGGCGTGGTCGCCGGCACGGTGGGTCAGCTGCGGGGGGCGGCCGAAGGCGACGTCGAGCATGGCCTGGTGGTTGGAGACGCCGTCGACCATCTCGAACAGCAGCGCATGGGACTGGGAGTGGCGGGCATTGACCTCGAGCAGGCGCACGGCATCGGTGGCCGCGTCCCAGAAGAACTCGATGTTGAAGGTCGATCGGGTCAGGCCCGTCGCCTCGATGACACGGCGGGTGAGGTCGGTGAGGCGCTCCTGCACGGACGGCGGCGCGCTCGAGGGGTACTGGTAGCGCAGGAAGCTCGCGCTGCCCGGATAGTCGAAAGAATCGACGACGCCGTAGACCACCACCTCCCCGTCCAGGCTGAACCCCTCGACGGTCATCTGGTGACCCGTCAAGACCTCCTCGACCAGACATCCCCGCCCACCGACGTCCGCGATCTCGACGGGGAGCTCGGCCATGTCCATCACCTGCTGGAACGGCGGACCCAGGCGGTCGATCACAGCACGCACCTCGGGCAGGCGCCGCCGCAGGTCGCCGTCGTCCTCGAGCCGGTAGGCCCCCTCGGAGGCCACGGAGTTCACGGGCTTGATCCACACCGGGTAGCGCATCCCCTCCGGCAGCGTCGGCTCGGGATCGTCGGGATCCAGCAACCCGTATGCGGGGACCTCCTCGATCGCGCCGCGCTGCACGAGGCGGGACCAGTACTTGTGCTCACAGCGCAGCACGGACTCCAAGGCGGCGGAGGGCAGTCCTCGGCGCGCGCACAGTATCGGCACCATGGTCACCATGGGGAAGTCCCAGAAGCTCACGATGGCGTCCACGGAGCCGTCGAAGGCCTCGAGCTCTACCTCCGCACGGCGCAGCATCTCCGGCACATCGATCCGGGTGCCCTGCAGCTGACGACGGGGCAGCAGGCCCTGGAAGGCGAGGTCCGCGGCGCCGGGAAGACGGCGCAGGAGCTCGAGGTTGTGCTGATCGAGACCGAGGACGAAGACGTTGCGAAGCATCGAACGATCTCCTTCGACCGTGGACGTGCCCGCAGGGCCGGGCGCGTAGGACTCATCTTCCGCTCTCTCACGAGCCCCGTAAAGAGCCGTGACCGACCGGCCGGCGCGGCCCGGGCCCGCCGATCCTCACAGCTCCTG